>CAYWAF010000020.1:0-8290 GCA_964456355.1 uncultured Eubacteriales bacterium
AAGGGCAGAATACTGATGTCGGCGGTGATGCGCCCCCGTTTGCTTTACACGTACAGAAAGCATAGAAGAACGGCACGCGACGCACAGATTCGGTAGCATTAGACCACGCCGACAGGGGGTGTCGAGTTTGAACCTGACTCAACTGCGCACGTTCATGGCCGTCGTCGAGCACGGTTCGTTCTCTGCGGCTGCTCGCGCGATGCATCTATCCCAACCGGCCGTGACCATGCAGGTGCAGGCATTGGAAGGTGACCTCGGTGTCACCCTGCTCGACAGACGCTACCGTCATGTGGAGCCCACCGAGGCCGGCAAGATGCTGATTCCCAAAGCCGAGCATCTCATCAAGGAGGTCGAAGCCATCAAGGACGAGATATCACGGATGGGCGATCATGTGACCGGACGTCTCGTCCTCGCAGCTTCCACCACCCCCGGTCAGTACATCCTTCCTCGACTCCTCGGCGCTTTCCTCAAGGCGAATCCTGAAGTCACCGCTTCTTTGACTGTCTCGGACACCGCCAAGGTCGTGGAGGCGGTCGAGAGCGGCGAGGCGAGCATGGGCATGACCGGCGCTGAGGTGCATGGGGCCAAGGTGCGCTACATCGAGATGGGCAGCGACGAACTCACCATGATCTGCCCCAACGGGCATGAACTCCTCTCGAAAGATGAGGTCTCACTCCAGGACGCCGTGGAACACCCGTTCCTCATGCGCGAGGAGGGCTCCGGTACCCGGACGGTGACCGAGGAGGTCTTGCGTCATGCGGGCATAGACCCCGACGACTTGAACGTGGTGCTGCAGTTGGGGACCAGCGAAGCCATCGTCAACGCCGTCGAAGGCGGCCTGGGCGTGGCGGTGGTGAGCATGTGGGTCGCCGAGAAGGCGATAGCCACCGGGACGGTCTCGGTCCTCGTCTCGGACCACTTCCCGGTGCGTCGGCCGCTTTTTGTGGTCACGCCGAGGGGCAGCATGACGCGGGCGGCGGAGGAGTTCGTGGACCTTCTGCGGGCAGAGTTCACCAGTGAGGGATGATATCGAAGCGACACGCGAAGTCGACGGTCGGCTCGAAGGGGTTGTGAGGTGACAGATGCGTGATCTGAGGATCGGCGTGGTCACGGTCTCCGGCAGGGGATCTTGCATAGAGAGCGAGGATGTCGTCGGGCGCGCACTGATAGAGGCCGTGGAGTCCTACGGCTGGATAGTGGTCGCCTATCACTGCTGTCCGAGTGATGCGGAGTGCATAGCCTCATCGATGATCGAGATATGCGATGCGGATGAGGCCGACGTGCTTCTGACCGTGGGAGGGACGGGGTTGCATCCAAGCGACATCGCTCCCGAGGTGACCGAGAGGGTGTGCGAGAGGGTCGTGCCGGGCTTGGCCGAGTTCGTGAGGGAGGATGCAAGGAAGAACGATCCCACCCAAGCGCTGTCCAGGGGGACTGCCGGGATGCGGGGGAACACCCTACTCCTCAATCTGCCCAATGGCGAACAGGCCGTCTCCTCCTTCCGGGCGGTGACCGATCTGTTGGAGTCCGCGGTGGATCGGATCCATGAAGAACGTTGACGCCGGGATGGTCTTACCGTGAGGGAGAACGACCTCGGACAGATGCCATCGTATTTCGACCATGCCGCCACGTCGTGGCCCAAGCCACACGTCGTCATCGATGCCGTGCAACGTGCCATGCGCGCCGGCGGCAGTCCGGGCCGTGGCGGATACCACATGGCTCTGGAGGCGTCACGGACACTTTTCCGCACCCGTGAAGGTTGCGCGTCCTACCTGGGCGTCGGTGACAGCAGGAACCTCATATTCACCTGTGGCTGCACCGCTGCATGCAACATGATGCTCTTCGGGACGCTCCGGTCCGGTGACCGGGTCGTCGTCGGGTCGATGGAGCACAACGCGGTCTCCCGGCCCCTTTCGGCGTTGGCCGAAGAAGGGGTCACCGTCGTCAAGGTCCAGGCGGATCCCACGGGTCTGGTCGATCCTGAAGACGTGGCGCAGGCATGTGCGGAGGCGGACACCACTGCTGTCGTCTGCCAGCACGCATCCAACGTCACCGGCACGATACAGCCCATCGCAGAGATCGCCCGGGTGGCACATGACGCAGGCGCCGTCATGCTGGTGGACGGCGCTCAGGCTGCGGGACACATCGATGTCGACGTCACTGCTCTCGGCGTGGACGCCTACGCCGTCTCCGGCCACAAAGGGCTCCTGGGACCTCAGGGCATAGGTCTGCTCTACATCGCTCCGGGGTTGGATGTCAGACCCAGGGACATGGGCGGTACGGGTGGCACGAGGTCCGATTCTTCCCACATGCCGGACGAGCGCCCGGACCGCTACGAACCAGGCACACCGAACGTCCCCGGCATAGCCGGTCTTGGCGCTGCGGTGGGCTTCCTGACTGCGGAAAGGGAAGGTATCCGGGATGAAGAGCGTGTGCTCACGCATCTTCTCATCGAAGGTTTGAGCAGCATAGAAGGTGTGCACATCTATGGACCTCAGGTAGAGGTAGAGCGTATTCCGGTCGTAAGCATCACCCATGACGGCGTGGCATGCGCAACCATCGCTTCCAGGTTGGATCGTGAGTATGGGATAGCATGTCGTGCCGGTCTGCACTGTGCTCCCTGGGCACACGAGAGCATCGGCACGCTCGAGACCGGCGCTGTGCGTTTCGGCATCGGCTGGAACAGCGCCGAAGAAGAGGTGGAGCGCCTGATCGCTGCAGTAGAGGCGATAGTGGCATGAGCCGCACGCCTCGTCCTTTCGTGGCGATAGGCTTCGCCACCACGCATGATGCTCTGGCGGCAGAGGATCTCTTGGCCGGGAGTGAGGTGGATGCCCTCACCATCCCTGTACCTGAACAGATGAGTGATCTGTGTGGGATAGCGTTGCGGATATCACCTTCACAGCAGGATGCTGCTTTGCGGATGCTGGAGGATGCAGGCATCAAGGTGCGGGAGGTAATCGAGATAGAAGACGTATGAGGCGTCTCTCGCTTGGACTCAGCGACCTGCGGCTTCGTTGACTTGTATGCTCGACCCGACCTATCCTATGTAACTACTGTTACGAGCCGGTTCATCGGCCCCTCTTCCGGCGCGAGTCGCTGGTGCGGAGCGTCTTGCGATGGTGCAGGCTTGTGCAGGGTGACGCGGGTGGGCGTCGAACGCTATTTGATAGCGGGTCTGTTACGGCATGCAACAGGTGTAGGGGGTATACGAGCGGTGAACATACTTGAGTTCAACGTCTGGCTTGATGTGGTATTCACGACGCTGTACGTGGTGGTGCTCCTGGCGCTGTCCGCGCACTTCGTCGGCAACATCCTCAGTGGGCGCGCGAAAAGGCGCTTCATTGAGTGGGAGTGGCCGCACCATGAAGGTCCTCCGATCCCGTTCCTTCCGAAGTTCATGCACTTCCAGCATGTGGTGGGAATGATCCTGCTGGCGCTGTCCGGTCTCTACATCCGGTTCCCCGGATACATCTTCGGTGGCTGGGAGAACGCGCGTACGTTCATGCGCTGGATTCACTATGTCGCGATGATAGTGGTCACCTTGAACCTCATCTGGCGTCTCTGGTACGCGTTCTTCTCGCAGCGACGCGACTACAAGGAGTTCGCCATCACCAAGCAGGACATCGTGACGGCACCGAAGGTCATCCTGTACTACATCTTCATCAAGCCCTCCAAGCCGCACCTGGGCAAGTACAACGTCATGCAGAAGGCGACCTACATCCTTTTCGCCCCACTGCTGATCGTCCAGGCGTTCACCGGCTTCGCGTTGGTGACGGCTCCGATCATCTTCGGCTACAGCCCGCGTGACATCCTCGTCGGGTGGTGGCTCGGAGCCCTGGTCGGCTCGACCGACCTCGCAGGTTGGTACATGCGCATCGTCCACTACATCATCAACTGGCTGTTCATCATCTTCACGACCATCCACGTCTACCTCTCCGTGACCGAGGACTTCCCGGCGTTCCTCAACTTCTTCGGGTTGAGTGCGTTCGACCGGGAGCACGCCGATCACGGAGAGCACGGAGAGCACGACAGCGGTCACGATCATGGCGAGAAAGAGCCTCACGAAGAGCCCGGGCACGCGCCGTCACCCGCGTTCACCACTGAGGCTGATTAGACGGCGCAGACGGAAGGCGAAGGTTGGCGTTGTTGGCCGGTCGCAGGATACTCCTCGTGCTGGCGTCCGCCGTGGCGTGCGCTTGCATCATCGCACCCTCGATAGCCGTGGCGCAGGAGTACGACCTGACCTTCACGTTGCCTACGGCCGGCAAGTCCGGGTGCATGGTCTGCCATGGTGACCCGAACGTAGGCAGGCTCCAGGGACAGCAGTGGGTCTCGTACTACGTGGACCCCGTCCCTCTGGACGAAGGGCCTCACGCTGCAGTGTTGTGCACCGGTTGCCATCTGGACTTCGCGTACAAGTCTCCGCACAACATCGACGAGACCGAGTGGGTGGTCACGGCGCGACTGGCATGCAAGAACTGTCATCAGGACCAGTGGACCGAATACAGTAACGGGGTCCACTCGATATCCGTCCAGCCGGGTGAGGAGTTGACGGAGAAGGATGCGGCCAAGCCGCTGTGTGGAGACTGTCACTCGCCCTCGCATGAGATCGAGACACTCACCGACAACCCCGAGGGCAAGGCGGACATGCACGCTGACGGCTATGAGGTCTGCGGCAGATGTCATGAGGACTACTGGAACAACTATTTCGACTATTACCATGGTGCTGCCTATCAGCATGGCGCCACGGACGCGCCGGCTTGCTGGGACTGTCATGGGTACCACTTGATACTGCCGTCAACGGACCGCCGCTCCATGGTCTACGAAGGCAATCTCATGGAGACTTGCGGACAGTGTCATGACGGCGTCAACGAACAGTACGTGTACTATGCAGGGCTCGTGCACCGCAGGCCCGAAGCATATGAAGACAACTGGCTCTACAGCCAGATACAAGGAGTCAAGGAAGGGATCCAGGGGTTCTTCGGCACCATCCGCTCCTGGTTCACGTAGGAGTCGTCTCTCGACCTGAGCGGGAGAAAGGGGTAAGTGGTTATGACTGGCAGGAAAAGGGGACACCTCGTCGGATGGGTGGCTCTCACGTCGACGTTGGCTGTACTGATTGCGCTGACCGTCGGCGTGGTCGCAGCACAGGCCGCCGAGAGCGATGTTCCGATCGACGACGAGAAACTGATCATCGACCTTGGTGGGCAGGTGTATGCGGAGAACTGCGATCCGTGTCACGGCAACATAGCGAACACGGACAACTACTCCTCCGAGATCATCTTCCAACACGGCTATCACCAGCTGATAGCATGCAGCTCGTGTCATAGCCGATTCCCCCATCGTCCCGAGGGCACGGAGCGTCCGACGATGGACGGCTGTTTCGACTGTCACGGCCTGCAACACGGCCCGATGGGGCAGTTGGCCACCGGCGAGTGCGAGGACTGCCACAACACCCCGGTATCGAAACTGCGTCCCTCCTGGCATACCTATGACTGGGCCGAGGAGCCCCACGTCAAGCCGGGCGAGAAGAACATGCAGACAGAGTGCATGATGTGCCACGACGAAGCGTGGTGCGTCGACTGTCACGACGACGAGTACGTCGTCTGGGATCCGGGCGTGCCGTACAAGTACGACTCCGGAGAAGGCTGCTACGCCTGCCACGGCGACGAGAACCTCACCAAGACCTCAGAGGGCAGGCCTAAGTCCTACCAGGTCGTAGGCGTCGAAGACTCCGCACACCGTGACCTGAGCTGCCAGCAGTGTCACATCGACTACAAGTACGAAGAGGGCCCCAACCCCACGCCCATCTGGAACGTCAACGCCGGTCTTGCCTGTCAGGAATGCCACGACCATGAAGAGCAGAAGGCCGAGTACCTGGACTCCATACACGGCATGGAACTTGCCAGTGGGAACATGGAGTCAGCCACGTGTGCCTCGTGTCACGGCGGGCACTACATACAGCGGCTCGACACCGAGGCGGCACGGCGGGCACTCCATGGTTCGGCGTATCGCATATGTGCAAGGTGTCATCCCGACCAGTATGAGAGTTATGATGACTATTACCACGGCGCTGCATACAAACGAGGAGCCGTGGACGCTCCGGCCTGTTGGGATTGTCACGGAGCTCATAACGTTCTTCCGACCTCGGATCCCGACTCCTTGATGTCGGACGAGAATCGAGCGGATACCTGTGGGCAATGTCATAAGCGTTCTTCATCAGAGGCAGATGCTTTCGCAGCGGTCGCGGGCGATCTCATCCACCAGAAGTCCGAGACTGCTGAGCAGAACTGGCTCAAGCAACAGATCGAGAAGATAAGGTCGTGGTTCGGCTAGACGACATATCTGCGGGAAGATACGCGTGGAGGGCGGCGGCGGCGCTCGCGCTGGCAGCCGCCTTCCTGCTGCTCTACCCGGGGGGCCTCTCCGGTCAGGTCCCGGACTCCATAGACTTGACCGGTGACGTCGAGGCGGCGAACTGCGCCCCATGCCACCTTGAGCTGGGTGAGTCGAAGAAACCCGGCCTCATATTCTCACATGGTAACCATCTTGTGGTCAGCTGCCAGGCGTGTCACTTCAAGCCGGCACACGAGGCGGGTGCCACGTACACGCCTCCCATGGAGGTCTGCTTCAACTGCCACGGCGTAGAGCACGGCTCGGCCGGCGAACTCGCGACTGCAGAGTGCAGTGCCTGCCACCCACCCACCTTCGACCTGCGCCCCAAGTCCCACGTCGAGGACTGGGCGGAGGCTCCGCATGCCCGACGTGCCAAGGGCGACACGAACCAGTGCGTGCTCTGTCACGACGCCCCGAAGGACTGCGATGCCTGTCACCAGGAGAAAGGCCTGGACATCGAGCCCGTCTTCCCGACTTACCTGGGCGTGATGCAGGTGGAGCCGGACGAGCCGGCCGTGATGGTCTATCCCGACCAGCCCACCTCGATGGGGCAGTGCATCTACTGTCACCCCGACATCGACGACTTCATGCCGGGACGCGTCATCTTCGCCCATGCCGACCACCTGAGACGCAACTTCGAGTGCACGGTGTGTCACCCGCAGTTCGGCCACGGCATAGAGTCCGTGCGCAGGCCGGACATGATGTCCTGCTATCGCTGTCATGGCCTGACTCATGCGGCTTCGGGACTCGTGGCGACAGAGGACTGTTATGCCTGCCACCCCAAGGACTTCGAGTTGATGCCTTCCGACCACACCCAGGCGTTCCGCGACGGCCAGCACAAGGAGCGTGCCAGCAAAGAGCCCGAGTACTGCGGTATGTGTCACGTGCCCGACTTCTGCGTCGAGTGCCACATGGGACGCAGGTCCACGGGCCCGGGCTCCTCGCCTGTCATACCTGTCGACCACACGAAGGCGGAGTGGTACAGCCAGCATGGGAAGCTGTTCTTGGGACAGGAGGGCTCTTGCGGCTCGTGTCACGACTCGGAGTCGTGCCAGAAGTGCCATAAGACGGTGATGCCGCATCCTCCGGACTGGCTCCAGAACCACAAGCCGGAGACAGAGGAGGAGCGCGAGGACTGCAACGTGTGTCATACGAACAGAGACTCGTGTCAGGCGTGTCATCATGACAAGGTGAAGCGTGCCGAACTCGTCGAAGAGAACTGCACGCCGTGTCACGATCAGATGAGCCATAAACCTGCCACGGAGATAAAGCACAAGGGATATGCCGAGCACGCCGTGCATTTCGGCGTGGCGGAGGTGAAGGGCAAGCCCTATAAGTGCTATGACTGTCATGTCACCTTCGGATCGTCAGCGCAGGCGCAAGCACTCGCCATCCAGCAGGGGCATGACCTGAGGCTCTGCTACGGCTGTCACGGTTCGCTCGACGTCTTCGGCACCGTCATCGCGCCGTACCCGGGTGCCTCTCTCTGCCGTCAGTGCCACTCTGACGTCAACATCTGACACGAGGCCTCTCCGAGAGAGGTACCGTCCGCGTCCCGTTCAGCCTTCACGCGAGGACTTGTCGGATTCACGCAGGCAGCAGAGTTATGGAGAAAGTATGTAACTGTTGACACAAACTCTGCATGATGTGTAGGGTTCGTACCGTTCGTTCACGCGTCGCGCCAAGGCCGAAAGACGTTCTACCCGCCCGACGCTGTTGGACATGTAGGCACGACAAGGGCTGTCTATGACCGAGCCTCACGCGGACGAGACTCCGCGACCCGAAAACGGCATACCTGAAGACGACCTTCAGCCTGAGGAGACATCGGAAGATGTCTCCATCGATGGCCCTGTCGCCCCCTCCCTCGACGAAGGATTCGACGACGAAGAAG
>CAYWAF010000020.1:8390-19192 GCA_964456355.1 uncultured Eubacteriales bacterium
TCCATCGATGGCCCTGTCGCCCCCTCCCTCGACGAAGGATTCGACGACGAAGAAGCGGACGAAGAACCGGAGGAGTCGGAAGAGCCATCTTCCGGAATGCCGCAGGACCGTCTCGACACCATCCTCAGCGTGATCATGTGGACGCTCGTGGCGGCTGTCATCACAGTCGCCGTGCTCTTCGCTTTCAATGTATACAAGGTCCGTCGCGCCGAAGCGCTGGCGACTCCGGCGTTGCGTCTCGTCGAGAACATGAAGACCCAGGTGCGCAACAATCCGAACAGCGCCGCTTTGCGCATCAGGTTGGGCGAAGCACTCGCAGCAGTCGGGAAATACGACGCTGCGGTGGAGCAGTTCGAGAACGCGCTGAAGATCGAACCGGACAGCGTCCCGGCCTATCTCGACCTCGGTCTGGTGGCGATAGCCCAGGAAGACTACGGGGCAGCAGAGAGGTTCTTGCTCAGAGTCGTCGAACTCACCGAGAGCGATGATATGAGCAACGTCAACATCATGCGTGACACGGCTCTCTACAACCTCGGTCTGGTGGCTTTGGAGAACGAGGAGTACGAGGATGCCATTGCCTACTTCAAGAATGCTCTGAGGATCCGCAAGGATGCCTCCGATACCTATTATTACCTCGCAGAAGCATATCTCGGACTCGGTGAGACCGATGCCGCCAAGGACCAGTTGCTGATAGCGCTCGAGTTCGACCCCAACTATCCCGAAGCACACTTCCTCATGGGGGAGATATACCTTTCAGAGGGCGACGAGGCGAAGGCATCGGAGGAGTTCCGTAAGGCCGCCGACCTCGCTCCTGACGTGGACATCCCCATCGAGGCACTCAACGGTATGGGTACTGCAGAGGAGCGTATAGCCCGGGCCAAAGAGGCAGAGGAGAAAGGTGACATCGACGCTGCTCTTGTGCACGTCGTCGTCGCGCGTAACGTGGATCCGGAGAATTTCGAGGCCGCGGAATTGCACGGGAAGCTTCTCGTGTTAGCCTCTGATACCAAGGGAGCGCTGGTCGCCTATCGTGAAGCTCTTGACATGGCGCCAGACGATGATGCGGCCGACCGCATCGAAGCGGAGATCGAGCGTCTTGAGAAGGAGACCGGAGAATGACAGGGGGAGGGCGGCGTGACTAGACGCCAGAAGCGCAAGGTCATAATCATCGTCATACTCTTGATACTGCTTCTCCTCCTGGGGCTCTACTTCGCATACTTCCAGGCGACCAAGCGCCTGGACTTCGGAGACATCGGCGGCATCTCGACAGAGGACATACTGCCGCTTCCACAGTACTTATACAGTTTCAGCGGCCCGGACAACGACCGCCTCGAGCGACCCATCGGCGTATACGTGGACGATGAGGCCGAAGAGGTCTATGTCAGCGACACCCGCAAGGGCAAGGTCTATGTCTTCGACCTGGACGGCGAGCCGCTGCGGGTCATCGGTGGCGACGAGATGCGCATCCCGCTCTACATCGCCAAGAACCCGATAGACGGCAACATCTATATAACCGACCGCCGCATGCGCACGATAAACATATACACGCCGGAAGGTCAGTTCATCGAGGAGTTCCTCCCCAACCTTCCCGAGGACGAACTTCCCGGCTTCGACACCGGGGGAGTCCCGTGGGCGCCTGTGGCGCTCGGCTTCGCTCCCGACGGCACGCTGTACGTGAGCGAGATCCTGAACGGTCACCGGATACTCGAGTTCTCGCCCGAGGGCGAGTTCGTCAAGTCCGTCGGTACCGTCGGGGTCGTGTTGGAGGCCGAGGCATCTCCTGAAGTCTTCCAGTTCCCCAACAGCGTCCATGTATATAGAGACAAAGTATGGGTGGCTGACAGCAACAACCGCCGCATGCAGATATTCGACCTCGACCTGAACTTCGACCGCCTCATCTCCACCGGCGGCCTGCCCCGAGGGTTCGACTTCCTCGGGCCGTTCAGTCGCGAGGAGACCGCGCCGGCCCGTTTCGTGGTCGTCGACACCCTGGCTCACGACAACACCATCTGGAACGCCGACAGTGGCGAGAAGGTGCTCACCTTCGGCGAGCGTGGTGTGCTGGAAGGACAGTTCAGCTATCCGAACGACCTGTCCATCGGACCTAAGAACCTCATATTCATCACTGACAGCGCCAACGGCCGCGTACAGGTCTGGGGTTGGCCTGCAGAGGTATCACCCGTGCCGATCCCGCCGGTGGCCCAGTACTGGCGCTGGTGCTTCGCGCCGCTGCTGCTCCTGCCGCTGCTGCTGTTCTTCCGCCGCAAGCGCTTCTTCGCCACGAAGGACTTCGTGGACGTGATGCTCGAGAAGGAGCTCGTGGAGCACATGCCCAAGCGTCGTCGCAAGTGGCAGGTGACGGAGGACCATTACGAACTGCTCAAGGACTTCGTCCAGGGCGACGTGGACCTCGGCGACCTGCTCCATCCGACCGAGTACTCGGACTCCGACGTGAACTCGCTCATGGAGAAGTTGGAGATCGAGCGCGAGCCGGCCATATACCTTGCCATCGCACAGCGCGCACACATCTTCTGCACGGAAGACCTCGAACTCAGGAAGCTTGCCAAGATGCTCGAGATCGACGTCGTCGACCATGAGGAGTTCATGGAGCGCTTCGCCGACAAGAACGCTCCTGAGGACGAGGACAAGGGCATGCCGAGCGATGCTGCTCCCGCTTCGAGCACACCTGACGAGCCGGGTGCCGACGACGCGTGAAGCCGTTCACACAAGAATGAACAAAGTTGAAGACCGCATTGTGTTGACGCGGCACTTCCGAGGAGGTACCCTTCTGGATGGCGTTGTAACATCTGTTACAATCGTTCTGCGAAAGCAGAGGGAAAGGACGGAAGTGACCTAAGGAAACCACGGGTTGGAGCCGGCACGAAGACCCATGTGGTATTCGATCGATCGGGACCCTCGCGACTTAACGACACGGATCGTACGGGGTAAGGATCATCGCCCACCGGACTTCGCTCCTCAGTCTTGAGACGCCGTCTCCACCCGTCACCCGAGAACCGGGACGGAAAGGAGGTGGCGTCGTATTCTTCTCCCGGGTCGGGAATGGCCTATCGATTAACTGAAGGAGGAAAGACGGTATGGCTATCACCAGACGACAGTTTGTCGGGCGTCTGGGTGCGTTGGCCGCCGCCGCAGGTCTCAGCCAAGGGCAGATCGACAAACTTGTCGAGGCGTTCGCTTATTCGCCCAACCTTGGCGGGACACTGGGCAAGCCCAGAGTGGTCTGGATTCACGGCGCCGAATGCACCGGATGCTCAACGTCGCTCCTTGGTATCTACGAGGACCCGGCAGGTACTGCGCTGGTC
Source organism: uncultured Eubacteriales bacterium (assembly GCA_964456355.1). Classification (GTDB taxonomy): domain Bacteria; phylum Actinomycetota; class Coriobacteriia; order Anaerosomatales; family CAYWAF01; genus CAYWAF01. The sequence goes on from CAYWAF010000020.1 coordinate 11,714, forward strand.
GCCAACGCTGGCGCCTACAACGGTGCCACGACGGCCGCCGCTCTCGATCTCGCCGGTGGTTTCGGTGCGAGTGACCTGAGCGGTTATGTGTTCCACGGCGCCAACTCTGGCGGCACGAACCCGCAGAACATCAACTTCGCCAGCGTCGTCGGCGAGCCGGAGTTCGTCAACATCGCTGACGTCGTCATCGACGTCATCGACCTGCTCTATCACGAGACGATCATGAGCATGGGCAGCGACCTCGCCGCCCAGTGGCTCCAGGACTTCAAGGCCACCAACGCTTCGGCGTTCGTGCTCGTCGTCGAAGGTGCTCTCCAGCCCAAGAGTGGCGGAGGCGCTTGGGGCGACGATTCTGCTGCATCGCAGGCAGTCTCCTGGTGCTCCATCGGTATAGCGGACAACGGTTCGTTCGACCACGACATGGCTGCCACTGTCGGCGCGCTCGCCGGCAGCACTCACTGCTTGGCTGTCATCCCGATCGGTCAGTGCGCGACGTTCGGTGGCTATCCTGCTGCCAAGCCGCCGCTGGATCCGACCGTTGCGGGATTCGACACCTCGCAGGCTCAGACAGGCGCCATGGGTGTCTACGACTATCTGACCGCCAATGTCCCGTCGGCAGCCGGCAAGGTCATCAACGTGCCCGGTTGCCCGACGAACCCGTGGTGGTTCGTGTTGACGGTCGTCGCGTTCCTCGTCGACTACGTCAACGGCCCTGCTGCGACTCCGGCGGCCGATGGTCCCCTCGGGATCCTCGACAGTGCCGGCAACATCAAGGCCTCCGCGGTCGATTCGACCCGCCGCCTGAAGATCGCGTACCCGTACGCGATCCACGGTCCGTACTGCCCGCGCTTCAACTACTGGCGTGAAGGCACCTTCGCCACCAAGCCCGGCGATCCCGGCTGCCTGCAGCTCATCGGCTGCAAGGGCCCCGGCGTCCGTTCGGCATGTGGCGTCCACGGCTGGAACGGCCAGCAGCCGGAGAACAGTGACCAGACGGAGAACTTCAGCCTCGGTTCGTTCAACGACGCTGTGACTCCGACCGGCGTACTTCCCGGCCACAAGGGCGGTCACTGCACGCAGGCCGGTCACCCCTGCATGGGTTGCACCGAGCAGGGTTATCCGGACAGCTTCGTACCGTTCGTCAAATGGTAGATTGGGAAGGAGGGAAATAGCACATGGGTAACAGAATAATCGGTGGAACCGTGGACGCTGACGGTGTCATCACTGCTGGCGGCGCGGAAGTAGACCCGATATCACGAATCGAAGGTCACATGGGCGTGAAGCTCAAGACCGACGGTAGCGGTTATGTGGACGAAGCCAACATACATGGCAACCTGTGGCGCGGTTTCGAGAACTTCCTTCTCGGTCGTGACATCAACGATGCCATCACGTTCACCCAGCGTATCTGCGGTGTCTGCCCCGTACCTCACGGCATGACCTCGACCTACGCTGTAGATGCGGCCATGGGATTCAGCCGCGGCCACATCACGTTCGTCGATGACGGCTCTTACGGCGTTCCCGCCAAGGCGGTCCACATCAGGAACCTGGTACTTGCGTCCGAGTTCTTGATGTCGAACCTCACGCACTTCTATCACCTGGTCGCTCTGGACTACGTCCAGGGCCCCAACATCCCGCCTTGGACTCCCTGGTTCGCGAACTCCTACTACAACACGTACCTGCAGAACCCGGGTCGCACGCTGCCGCAGCTCGGTACGGTTTCCGGCGGCAACGCATTCTCAGCGACTCTTTGGGACGCGACCGTGACGCAGTACGTCAAGGCTCTGCGCATCCGTCGCCTCACCTTCGAGGCCGGCGCGCTGTTCGCAGGCCGTATGCCGATGACCTCCTGCTACGTCGGCGGTGGTGTCACCAACGACTACACCCAGGACTTGAGCACTCGCTGCGACAAGTTCAAGGAGATCACGGAAGAGATCGGTGAGTTCATCGTCAAGGAGCACGTACCTCTGGTCCTCGCTCTCGGTGCGCTCTATCCGAACTACGACAACCTGGCCAACGCCACCGTGCTCAACACGAACTATCCGTCGCTGTGGTCGTCGTTCAACCAGGATGTCGGTGGCGGAGCTCCTACGGCCACCAACACCGGTTGGGGCGCTGGCTGCGGTAACTTCCTGGCTTGGGGTGCTTTCCCGGCTCCGGCCACGATGGCAGACATCTCGGCCCTTCTGGGTAGCACGAAGGACGAGCTCGGCATCTCGGGCGGCGTCATCTTCAACGGCACCTGGTACGGTGGCCCTGCCGCTTCACCTGCGGCTCCGAGTTTCGTCGCCAGGGACAAGACCGATGTCTACAACATGTTCCTGGGCGACAGCACTTCGCCGAACGACTTCAGCATGGCCTCCAACCTGACGGAGTCCATCATCCAGTCGCGTTACGACATAAGCGACCTGGACACCGGCAACATCAACCCCACGACCTATGCAGGTTATCCGGGTGATGTGCAGCGCACGATGCCGAACCGCTCGCGTGGATACTCCTACATCAAGAGCCCGCGCTGGAACGGCAACGTGTGCGAGGTCGGTCCGCAGGCACGCATGGTCGTCACCGGCTATGTGAGTGCCGACAGCACCCAGAAGATAGTCTCTACGGTTCCGGGTGCAGCCGCTCTCTACGCCAAGGCGTATGACTACAGTGGCATCGGCGGCCCGAACGTCGACAATGTCAGTGTGTTCGGCCTCGACCCACTGGCAATCGGTGCGGACTTGGCTGTGGCTTGTGTCCGCGACGGTCTTGCAGTGCTGCACCTCGACGACGGCGCTGGTACCTACACGCTCGTCGACGACGGCACTGCGGGCACCAACATCGACTCTCTGACCGAGGCAGCGATAGTTGCCGCCTATACTGACGCCAGGACCACCATCGGCGGCGTGGTACCCACGTGGGTACACAACATCGTCGGTGGCACGTCGGTCATGGACCGTCTGCGCGGTCGTGCGATCGAGTCTCTGGTCGTCGTCCAGCTGATGATCGGCATGTACAACAAGGCCACCGGCGCATGGTCCGGCGGCTGGATCGCCGATCTCAAGGGTACCAGCGGCGCCACGTTCATCAACAAGACTCCTGCAACGGACTCCAGTGGCTATGGTGCTACCGAGGCTCCGCGAGGTGCGCTCGCTCACTTCGCGACCACCAACTCCCAGAACAAGATCACCGCTTACCAGTGCGTCGTTCCCACGACGTGGAACGGTAGCCCGCGTGATGCCAACGGGACTGGTGGCCGTGGCCCGATGGAGCAGGCCATGCTCGGCGTTCCATACTCGTCAGTCACTCACACCGTGCCTAGCGCCGGTGGCGGCGGTAACTTCACCGCACAGGGTGGCCTCGAGGCCCTGCGTGTCGCCCATACCTTCGACCCGTGTCTCGCTTGTGCGATACACTAGACCACTGGGAGGTGAAGATGTTGAAGAGAATCAGTATTGTTCTGATCATCGCTGTCGCGTTGATGCTCACTTTCACGGGCGTCGCCTACGCGAACTTCGGCCCTCACGGTGGTTACACTGAGGACACGGACGCTTGCGCCGGTTGTCACCGCGCACACACGTCCTTCTCCACCCTCACGTGGACTGACCGCTTCGGAGGTACGGGCTCTGCGTTGCTGATCGGTTCTGCCACGACCATGGAGGACTTCTGCAACGCTTGTCACGGCGATGATGCTCCTGGCGCTTCCACGAACGTCGTTTCCGGCGTGTTCGATGGTGGCCCCTCCGGTACGGCTACCCAGTCGGCCGGCGATGTGAGCCTCGACGGTTCGACCGTCATCGCTTACACGACGAACTCCTCGTTCGATGCAACGCTCAACGGCGGTGGTTTCTACAACATGCCTGTTGACGCTGCGAACGGCGTGTTCACCACTGTTTCATCCAGCCACGGTATGGAAGCCGTCAACGTGCCGCTTTGGGGCGACGATGACACCATGGATCCGACCAGCAACTCTGGCGCCGAGTGGCCGTTGCTCACTTGCACGAGCTGCCACGATCCTCACGGCTCTTCCAACTACCGTCTCCTCAAGGATGCAGTGAACGGCAACACCGTCGGTGGCTATGACTCCGCCGGCAACCCGCTGCCGTTCGTCGTTTCCGCTGAGGAAGGCTACCCGCTCTCTGGTTGGTACAAGCATGCTGCTGGTGCTGCCCAGATCGCAGGCTACGACCCGAACTACACCTCGCCTGAGTACCGCAACACCGGTCTTGCTCGCGAGAACATCTCGGGTTGGTGCTCCGCTTGCCACGAGCGTTACATCGTGCGCAACGACACCACTGCTGTGGCCTACTGGGGCGGCTCAGGTCGCGGTCGTTTCTCCGACATAACGACCAACAACTACAACTACGACCCGTACCTGTTTGCTTCCACGATCACGACGACGGTTGGTCAGCAAGTCTTCCACCGTCACCCGATGAACGTCACTCTCGCTGCTGGTGACCCGAACGGTCTGTACTGGCTCAACACGCCGGTCACGACCGACTCGGTCATCCCGCTCGAGTGGGACGGCTCCGGAAGTGCGGCTGACTTCCGTGCGGGTAAGTGGGACTACAGCGATTACCTCGGTTGCCTGACCTGCCACCGTGCTCACGGTACTGCCGTGACCATGACTGGTTGGGCGTCGGCCCACATCGATACCACCAACGGCACGGACTGGTTCCCGGTCCGCGATGCCACCGGCGGCGTCGATCCGGTCTTCGACAGTGCGCTCCTGCGTGCTGACAACCGTGGTGTTTGCGAGCGCTGCCACAACAAGTAGTAGCGTGTAGCACCACCGTTCGGCTCTATCGAGTCGCAACGACGCGGGGCCCCGGACCACAGGGTCCGGGGCCCCCGTTTCGATATGAGACTCTTGCTCTCGCACCACCGTCATCTGGTGTACTATGTGCTTCGGTGTGCGAAAGGAGAAGTCTTGTCGGTTGCATCAGAACCTTCGATGATGAGGTGAAATTCGTGATGGAGACTGTGAAGATACCTGTGAAGTTGTCGGAATACCGCTCGCTGGGACTGATATTCAACCCGTTCGAGCGTGCTGTGCCTGTGGAGGGTGAAGGTATCGCCACCACTCTCGAGAACCAAGCGATGGGCAACCGCCTTCTGGCGATGATCGACTCTCTCGCCGATGAAGAGAAGACGCGTGTCATATGGGTCGAGAAGTCCACGGACCGTCCCACGTACTATCACCGTGGCGCACTCATACATGCGCAGAAGATCCTCATAAACGACGACGACCTCAACGTGCTGCCCGCATACATCCAGCTCTTCGCTGCCCGCATGGGCCGGGTGCGCAGTGCGCTCAACGTGGTCGCAGAACGGCTCTCCATGCGCGCTTTCAACCAGACGCTCACTGCTTGGGTGGGGGAGGTCATCGCGAATCCCGATGAAGACCTCCTTGCCGACGAGGACATGGCGGCTGCGTGGGCCGAGTTCGTGGAGTCCTACAAGGAAGACCCCGAGAAGGCGGTGGAAGAAGCGTTCGGACCTTACTACATGACCAGACATCCCGACCAACTGCCTCCCATCGACCCCAGAGCCACGATGCAGGAGGCGGAGCCGGAGGAGACCGACGAGACTCCGGAAGACGATGAGATCTTCGAGAAGATCCCGGATGTCCTACCCGACCCCAACGCCGTGGTGGACGAGAAGCGCGACCTCGTCCTCGAGTACCTGGCGCTCTATACGCGCGAGCACCTTTCCCGCGTGGTCGCCAGGGGTCTGCGCGTCTATGCGCGCGATGGCGCGGCGGCGTTGGCGGAGGAACTCAAGATCACCAAGGCGCCACGCAAGACGCTTCAGGCACTCGTGCGCTTCGCGAGCCTTCGCTATCGCACCACATGTCTGATGTACGACGACTACGACAACTGGCCTCTCATGGACGAGGACACCAAGATCAAGTACGTCGCATCCATGACAGAGGTCAAACTGCGTCTGGGCGGCAACGGGCTGATGGTGTTCTTCGTCGAGACCGACCTCGCGCCCGAACTCGAAGAGCAGTTCGGTAACGATGTCAGAATCATGTGGGACTTCCCGGGCGTGGACGTGTTCGGCACGGAGGGCACCCTTCTGGACGAGGATGTCATGGAGAGATGGATCGCCTCTGCGACGCTTCCGGGCTCCGAGCAGCCGTTCGACATGAAAGATCCTGTCATGGTCGAGATACTCGGCCAGGCGGACGGCGACCTGAAGAAGTTCTGTGCGATGGCGGCGGCAGCGGTCGACGATATCGCTTCTCGCGGAGTGGGCAAGCTCGACGAAGCGGCGCTGACGGCTGCAAAGGACGCCCTTGCTGCTTACGAGTCTGAAAGTGAATCTGCAGACGAGTCTGAAGACGAGAGCGCCGACTCGTGACATCTCCGTGTTTTCGCGCTTTCGCTCCCGAGTTGGCACGCTGCCCGCTACATAGGGGTTTGTAACTGTTGTTACTTGCTTGCGGCACGTGCTGAGGCGTACCATATCCATAGAGTACTGGCTCCATAAAACTATGCTTGAGCAGGGGTAATGAATGCCATCTAACGACTCTCCTATCAAGGAAGAGCCCAAGAGACCGGTCTCTGAGCAGGCCAAGCGCTCCCATACGCGCAAGCGCATCAAATGGGTCGTCGGCATCGCCGGGACCGTACTTCTGATGGCGGGCATAATGTTCGGGGTCTGGGCCCTCACCGCGCCCAGCGAGCAGACTCGCTCGACCGTCTCTGCAGTGGACGCCGAAGAAGAAAGTCGCCTTCTCTACGAGCAGGCACTTGCGGCCCTGGAGAGCGACGACGCGAGCGCAGCCGTCGAACTCCTGGAAAAAGCCGTGGCGATGGATCCCTTGAACACGAGCGCGCGAGCGCGCTTGGAATCCTTGAAGAACGGCGGTGGCACGTCCAGCGACTCCGGCGGCTCTTCGTCCGGCGACGGGAACACCCCCGGAGACACTCCCGACGACCCCGACGAGGGATTCACGGATTCCGTCTCCGACCTTGTGCTGTTGCTGCCCGCCGAAGTCGAGGGCTACGAGATGGGCGCTCCGCTGGCCACCGACAAGGACGCTCAGATAACAGCAGAGGCCTCTCGGCGTTCCGGCCCGGGTGACCGCGTCCGCACCTCCACTTTCTACGCACATGACCTCGGCGACACGGATTCCGCGAAATCGTTCGTCACGAACCAGATGCACACCGCGTTCCCGAAGAACTCCGCAGAGGTGACCGTCAACGGCGTAGACGCCTACTTCGGCACTGATGGCGAACGTCTCGCGGTGGTCTCTTTCAGCAGAGGGCGGTACGCGATGGAAGTCATAGTGGCCGCTCAACCCGGCACGTCTCCCGGCTCGCTGCTCGATCTTGCCGTGGAGGCCGCGGAAGCGTTCCCGACGTCGCTCTGATAGATAGGAGTGGGTGAGCAGGACATGCGCACTCTCAGGTTCACACTCGTGCTGCTCCTCATCGCGGTGACCATGACGATAACGCCTCCCCCGCAGACCGCGGTAGCGGCCACCGCTCC
>CAYWAF010000021.1:0-18985 GCA_964456355.1 uncultured Eubacteriales bacterium
CGATCTCGTCGGACTTGATGCCGTCGCCGCCCATGAAGCGGACGTCGAGACCGGCTTCCTTGGCCTGCTTGAAGACCAGGCCTGCCTCACGGTGATAACCCGTGAAGATGATGGTGTCAGGTCCGAAGGCCTTCATGTTGTTGACCTGGGCGGAGAAGTCGGTATCGCCTTCCTGGCCTTCCTGGCGAAGGACTTCGACACCGGCGTCCTTGAGGTTCTCCTCGACGATGTTGGCAAGGCCTACAGCGTAGTCGCCGCGGTCGTCCATGACGACGACCTTCTTCGCACCGAGCTCGACGGCCCACTCAGCAAGGGCCTGGCCCTGGAGGTCGTCACGCAGGCAGGTGCGGAAGAAGTTGGTGAAATCGCCCTCGGTCAGGTCCGGGTTGGTGGCCGAACCAGAGATGACCGGGATGCCGGCCTCCTTGTAGATCGGGAGTGCGGCATTGGTGTTGCCCGATGTCAGAGCGCCGATAACGCCTACGACGCCTTCGTCCACCAACTGCTGGGCGACGATCGGAGCCTCAGCAGGCTCGCCTTTGTCGTCCTTGATGACCAGTTCGATCTCGTACTTGGTGCCGTCGACCTCGAAACCGGAGAAGTCTTCAGCAGCAAGCTTGAGACCCTCTGATGCAGCGAAGCCGTAGTCGGCCAAGCCACCGGTGAGTGACGTGTGAACGCCGATCTTGATCGTCTCGGTGGCTGTCTCCTCGCCGCCCCCTTCGCCCTCGTCAGTGGTCGTCGTGGTGCAGCCGAAGAGGCTAGTCATCGCGAGGACCAAGACGATGGCGAGAGTGAGCGCAAGGAACTTGCGGATGCGACTATCGTACATACGCTTGTCCTCCCATTCCTCTCTAGACATACATGCCTACAGGTACGGAAGAACATTGTATCCGAACTAGCGGCATCTTCGCACGAAAACCATACCTGCCGGGGATATGTCGGGCCGATGAGGACTCTCGCGAAAACGTCGGTCGCCTCTCACGGCTCGTCGATGATCCAGCGCACCTGCCTCCGGACGATGGGCTCAACGGCTCCTTCACCGCCCAGGACGGTCACCTTCTCGACCTCCGGGCGGTTGAGGCGTATCGCACGGTCCGGGGCGGGCGGGAGGCGGTCGGGAGGTGTCAGGACCACGACGGAGCCGCGTCTGGCCTGCATCACTCCTCCGGCCAAGGCGTCGGCGAAGTTCGTCCCGGTCGCGATGGCGATGTCCTTCCATGCGAGTCCCTCGTCCACTCCATGGACGGCGAGCAGGTACGAGGTCTCGTAGCGGTCTGCTCCTGCGAACCTCTCGACGGTCGTGGCGCCTGCGTCATGCAACGAGGCGGCCACGGTGGCCTCCAACGCGCCTTCCCCGCCTGCGATGAGAGTAGTGGAGGCCTCGATGGAGCGGACGGCATCTGCTGTGACCGTGGGCAACACGCTCGGGCGGGAGAGGAGGATGGGCCTGCCGGTGTGTGCCGCTACGGGCGCTGCACCGAGGGCGTCGGCGAAGGTGGCACCGGTGGCTACGTAGACCGTGCGGTCGAAACCTCTCCCCTTCTTAGCCAGTGCCGACACTGTCTCCGAGGCCACCATGGCAGCGGTCTCGTAGCGGTCTACCCCTCCGATGCGACGGACGCTCACGCCTTCGAGGGCGTCGATAGCTTTCGCCACCTCGGCGTCCACTGCACCCTCGCCTCCTATCACGACCACCTCCGTGACGCCCAGGCGAGCGAGTTCCTCGGCCACTCCTGACGGCAACCGGTCGTGACGCACGAGAAGGACAGGGCCCTCCAGCACGCCTGCGAGAGAAGAGCCACCGAGCGCATCCGGCCACGTCTCGCCCGAACAGACCACGGCATGGGTCGCCGAGCCATCCGGGAACGCCAGCCGCGATGCTGCTATCGCTGTCGCGTAGCGGTCGGCTCCGGCGACCTCGGTGATGTAAGGAGCGTAGTCATCGACCTCGGTCACGTTCAGTGGGGCGTATGGATAGACGTCGTCTTTGTCCCAATACGGATAACGCGTCATCCTCATGACCGCATGACCCACGGAACTGCTCTGTTCCAGCGCCCAATACCATGTGTGCTCAGAGTCGGCCCATTTGTAGAAGATCGCTGCGTGGTAGTCGTATTTCAAGAGCATGTCGCCGGGTTGGAGCTGGTCACGACCGATGCGCCTGCCGTGGGGGGCTAGCGTGCGAGAGGAGTAAGAACGGTCCAGGCGCCAAGCCATCGAGGCCATGCCCGAGCAGTCCTGGCGGTAGGACTCGAAGTACGATGTCTGGCTGTAAGGCACCTCGAGGTCCACCCAGCGTCTGGCGCGCGCCACGATCTCGGTGCGGGTCAGGGCCGATGCCTGTTGCACTCCGATGAACAGTAGGGCGACCGCGAGGAGTGTCGCTCCTGCGATTTTGAGGGGGTGCGGGTATGTCGTGTGGGCTCGCATCACCACTGATTATCGGCATCTACGGGGTCATGCGCGAGGGGTCGGCCTAGAGTCGGGTTTTGGCTGTATGGGATGCTCGCGGTATGCTCATGCCGAAGTGGCGTTCTCGCATGACAACGGGTGAGCGTGAAGATGGGCGGACCGGAGCAAGAGACACAGGATGTCCAGAAAGAGCGGGGCAAGCAGTCGTGGGCTGTCGTCGCGTTGATCCTCCTCGTCCTCCTCGTGCTCTTGCTGTTGTGGCGCTACTGCACTCCTTCCACCGGTGAGGTCGCGAAGAGCGAGCCTCCCGTGGCGACGGCCATAGTCCCGGATGTGGTTGGCCTGGGAGAGGCGGAGGCGGCCAGCGTGGTCCGAGGAGCAGGATTCGTGGCGGACACGACTTCCGTCTTCGATGCGAGCGTGGACCCGGGTGTCGTGGTCGATCAGTCGCCCGATGCAGGCCTGGAGGCGGAGACGGGCTCTGTCGTCTCCATCAAGGTGGCGACGGACTTCGGCATAGGCGTGGCGCCTGCCGATGGCAGCGAGGAGTCACCCCTGGTGCCGGATGTGATAGGTGAGTCGCAAGACGATGCGGTACATGCTCTTGAGACCGCGGGCTTCGTGGTCTCCGAGCGCAGGGCGCATTTCGAACCCTATCAGCGTGACACGGTCTACGACCAAGCGCCTGACGGAGGCACCCATGCGCCGTACGGCTCCACCGTCGTGATATATGTCTCCAACGGCCCGCAGGCGTCCTCGGATGTCACGGTGCCCGACACGATGGGTATGACTGAATCACAGGCCGTGGCAGCCATCCGGGCGGCGGGACTTTCGCCACAGGTGATAAAGAGGCCGAGCCAGGACTCCGTGGGAAGGGTCTACGACCAGTTCCCGTATGGCGGCTCCGTGGTGCCGGCAGACAGCGAGGTCCAGGTCACCGTAGGCGCATCCTACTGATCCCGGCCCCCGCGGCACCGGTCTCGCATCTCCTCTTGGAAGGAGCATCATCTTGAGTGAAGCCGAGACGGACACCGGCGCAGGCAGCGGCACGGCAGCTGCATCACGGGTCGAGGAGGGTGGAGCGGCCGAGGCCGTCGACCTCCACGACCCCTCGCTCTACATCAACAGGGAGTCGGCCCTTCTCGCTTTCCAGGAGCGGGTCTTGGAAGAGGCTTCGGACCCTTCCAACCCGCTGTTGGAGCGGGTGAAGTTCTTCGCCATCCTGAGTTCGAACATGGCGGAGTTCTACATGGTACGCGTGGCCGGGCTCAAGCAGCAGGTGGAAGCAGGCATAGCCGAAGTCTCCGCTGACGGGCTCACTCCTGCGGAGCAACTCGCAGTGGTGCGCGAGCGGGCGGTGGGACTCTTGCAGAGAGGGCGCAAGGTCTTCCAGGTCTTGCTCGAAGAACTCGATGCGGAAGGCATCCACATCCTCGACTACGAGCGCTTGGATGAGGAGCAGCGGCGTGCAGCCGACCTCTACTTCGAGGAACAGGCATTCCCCGTGTTGACCCCGCTGGCCTTCGACCCCGGCAGGCCTTTCCCGCACATCTCGAACCTGAGCCTTAACCTGGCGGTGCTGGTCAGGGCAGGAGATGGCGAGGAGCGCTTCGCAAGGGTGAAGGTGCCCAAGGCATTGGACCGCCTCGTTCCTGTCCCCCTGCCCAAGAGTAAGGCCACCGGCGGACGGACGAAGGCCCGCGAGAGGTATTACGTGTGGCTGGACCAGCTGATAACCGCCAACCTCTCGAGCCTGTTCCCCGGCATGGACGTGCTCGAGGCTCACCCCTTCAGGGTGACGCGCGACGCGGACGTGGTCATCCAGGAGTTGGAAGCCGACGACCTGCTCTCCTCCATCGAGCGAGGGGTCCGCAGGCGACGCTTCGGCTCGGTGGTCCGGGTGACCGTCACGCCGGAGATGTCACCGAGGGTGCGCGAGATACTGATGGAGAACCTCGAGATCACCCAAGACGAGATGATCACGCTGGACTCCCCTTTGGGCGGCAGCGACATGATGGCGCTGTACAGGCTGGACCGTCCCGACCTCAAGTATGAACCGTTCGTCCCTGTCGTCCCCACTGCTCTCGAGGGTCCCCAGGCTCCGGACATGTTCACGGCCATACGCGAACGCCCCATCCTCTTGCATCGTCCCTTCGAGTCCTTCGACCCGGTCGTACAGTTCATCCGGCAGGCTGCTCATGACCCTCATGTCCTTGCGATAAAGATGACTCTCTATCGCGTGGGCACGGACTCGCCGATAGTCAAGGCCCTCCTCGATGCCGCCATAGCCGGCAAGGAGGTGGCGGTCTTAGTCGAGCTGAAGGCACGCTTCGACGAGGAGAGCAACATAGAGTGGGCGAAGGCGCTCGAGGCCGAGGGCGTGCATGTGGTCTACGGTCTCGTCGGGCTCAAGACGCACTCCAAGATAGCGTTGGTCGTGCGCAGGGAAGGTAGCAAGATAAAGCGCTACATGCATGTCGGCACCGGCAACTACAACGTCAAGACCGCCACCCAATACACGGACCTCGACATGCTCACCTGCGACGAGCAGATGTGTGACGACGCCTCGGCACTCTTCAACTTCCTCACCGGGTATGCGGAGGCCAGCCCGTACGAGGTCCTGCTGGTGGCTCCGATAGATCTGCGTGAGAGGTTCGAGGACCTGGTGCGACGTGAGATGGAGCATGCGCGTGCGGGTCGGGGCGGTCGCATGGTGCTGAAGATGAACGCCTTGGCCGACTCCAAGATGGTCCGCCTGTTGTACGAGGCCTCTCAAGCCGGAGTGGACATCGACCTGCTCGTGCGTGGCATATGCTGCCTGAGGCCCGGCATCCCGGGCGTGAGCGAGAACATCCGGGTCACCAGCATAGTCGGCCGCTTCCTGGAGCACTCGCGCATCTATTACTTCGCCAACGACGGAGACCCGGAGTGCCTGATAGGCAGCGCGGACCTCATGCCGAGGAACCTCGACAGGAGGGTGGAGGTCCTGGCTCCCGTGCGTGACCGCACGATGATAAGTCGGTTGCATGACGAGATACTGAGCGCGTATCTGACTGATGACACGAAAGCCAGGCGCATGCTCCCGGACGGCTCCTATGAGCGGGTCACGAGGGTGGACGGCACGCGACCCTTCAACGCTCAGGAGATGTTACTTGCAGCCGCACATGACTAGCGTCGTGCTACGCCGTCTGTCGATCGCCGTGCTCATCGCGGGTGCGGTCACCGTGATACTTTCAGGGTGCGGCGGCTCGGTCCCTGGAGTGGACGGTGATGCTTCCGAGCAGTCTGCTGTCGGTGGCAGGGTCGTCTTCGACATGGCACACGGTGAGGTCTTCGGCGCCGATGACACCAGCGAACTCGGTCAATCGGTCGCCGTCGCGGCCGTGCGTGAAGCAGGTTTCGCGATCGATGTGCGCCACGAACGGTTCGACTCCGAGACCCTCTCCGAGGCGTCCGGCCTCATCCTTCCCGGGCCCATGGTGGCCTTCACGGCAGAGGAGATGGACGCGATCGAGGAGTATCTGCGCGGAGGCGGGGTCGTGCTGCTCACCATCCACGTCCCGTACGGGATATCCCACCTGCCGGAACGCTTCGGCGTGGAGGTGGTTCCCGGCGTCATACAGTCTGCGCGACCGGTAGGCCAGGACCCCGGCGTCTTCATGGCCGACCAGGTCTTCGCGCACGATCTGACCTCGGGCGTCGAAGAGGTGCTCGTCCTGTCGAGCTGGGCCGTTGCTGTGGAAGAGGAGGATGCCGAGGTGGTCGTGGCTTCGGGCCCTGACACATGGCTCGTCATACACGGCTCTGAAGCCGGTGAGGAACCGGAGGTCTACCGTGGGCCGCTGGGAGTTATAGCGGTCAGCCACGTGGGCGCAGGAACCTTCGTGGTCATCGGGGACGATGCCGTCTTCGCCAACGTGGCCATCGACCAAGCGGACAACAGGCGCTTGCTCGACAACATGTTGCAGATGATGGCGGAAGTCACGCGCCCCATCTGACCGTCACCTGCGCATCGTCGTCCACGTGCGGGTCCAGGTCCGACCTATGGGCGCAGCGGCTTCGCGAGGGTCCCGGCGGGTCTTTCCGCGAACGGCTGCATCTTCTCGACCCAGCGTACTGATGCGTCTTCTCCGAACAGGAAACGGCCGGTCTCCACCGCTTTCCCCTCTATCGCTTCGACGACTTCGGAGGGCTGCGTGTCGAAGAGGTGGACGAGCATCTCAGGACCGGAGGCGTCATCTGCGTCCCACACTCCTGCGACCACACCGTCCAGCAGTATGACGGAGGTGGAGTAGCCCGAGCGGTCGAAGACGTACGGTCTGGTCGCGTCCGGCACGAAGCGCTTCTTGTCGGCGTAGCCCATGATCACGGGGTCCAAGGAGGGCAGCAGGGCCACGGAAGGAGTCTGGATCATGGTGGCCGCAGACAGCTCATCCACATCGGTGGCATGGATCAGGTACTCACCCTCCTCGCCCTCCAAGTCGACGGTGACTATCTCGTCTCCAAGAGCTTTCAGGGCTCGGCCGGAACGTTTCCACCCGATTCCCGTCCACCACGAGACGTCCTTTGCTGTGACGGGGGCGTAGCCGCGTATATAGGCACGGACGACGGCGACGTCGGCGTCCTCCTCGGACATGGAGTCGAGGCGGATGTCGGGGAGGGCTTCGGAGAAGGGCCGGTACGTCCAGCGACGGTCCTTCCACCCCTCCCTGGGGCGGTCGCGCAGCAGCAGGCACTCCGTGCTCATGCGGTTGACGAGTGCCGCAAGGTCGACCCCGGGCGTGCTCCCGATGCGCTCGCGTATCTCCTTGATGGTGAGAGGACCGTCCTCCAGCACCTCCATCACCACCGGCACGTACTGCTCGAAGGCCTCGTCGGTCACTCCGCGCTGGTACGCGAAGTCCTTGGCGTACCTGACGACCTGGCGGCGGGTCGCGTTGAAGGCGGCCACCAGCAGGTCGTGTCGCAGGACGAACAGGCGTCCACGGAAGCAGCGCAACCGCACGAGGGAGCGATGGTCGTAGAGTGCCTTGTCCAGCTGTTCGACCCGGAAGTTCTCCAGGCGTGCGAGCAGGGAGAGATAGGGCGAGGTGGGTGAGGTCGAGTGCAGGCCCACGATGTCGGCGACGACGGACTCCGGGGATGCCGACACCCATGGGGTTCCCAGATGGTGACGCGCCATTATCCTCGGCCTGGCTCTATGGGAAGGGAAGGTCTTCTGCACCTCCGGTATGGGGCACAGCGGAGGAGCCTTCTTCCCCTTTTTCGGCGGACGGGGACTCCCGGTGCCGCCCTTCGAGCTCGGCAGGGCGTTCACGTCCACGCGCAGTATCTCCTCAGCCAGACCCTCGAAGCGGGAGAGCACGGAGAGCACGCGAGCCGTGGCGAAGGGGGAGGGCTCCTTCTTCTGGCCGAAGGAGAACTCCTCGAACCCTCGGTACGTGCGCTGTGGCACCACGCGGCCGTGCTCGTCGAGGTTGTAGGCGATGAGACACGCCGCCATCTCGGCTATTGCCTTGCGGTCCGCCTCCTCCGCCGCCTCGCCCTTCCACAGGTTGGGGAAGCGGCTGACGGTCTCCAAGACCCACATCACGTCGTACCAAAGGTTCGGCCACTTCACGCTCTTGAACTGGTAGCCATGGCCGAACGCGTAGGGGCGCTCGTCGGTCCTCCTCCGCCAGATCTCGAGTGGGGTGCGTGCCGCCTCGAGGGTCCATTTGGGTCGTTCGTTCTCAGGGAGGCGGGAGAACGCCCTGAGCCCCTCGAGCGTCACCTGAGGGCAGGCGTCGGCCTTCCGGCCGGGTCCTCGCCACATGCTCTGCTTCTCCGGGAGGCATCGCCAGCCTCGGCCCTGAGGGGTCATGGAAGCGTCTTTCTCTATGCGTGCGAGCGCCTTGTGCACGCGCTCGTCATCACCGCGCCCGAAGCGGAGCAGCACGTCGGTGATGACGTTCGTGTCACAGGGCATGGAGGTCCACTCCGCCTTCGGGAGCTTCGGGAGCCTGCCGAAGGACTCGAAGCGACCCGAGGGGTCCTGGTGCTCGAGGAAGTCGTCGAGCCGGGATTCGATCTCCGGACTGTCTCCTGCTCCGAGGCCCATGTCCGCCAGCATGTTCAAGCGGTTCGGGAGGTACTCCGGGCTGTGATGACCCGATGCGCTGGTCTCACCCCACACGGGGAGATCTTCGAGGAGGCGGCGGACACCTTTGTCGAGCAGGACGGCGGCGTGAGCCGCCCGAACGTCGGGCGCGTCACTCGCGAGGCCGTATATCTCGGTCAGCACCACCCAGCGGGCATAGGGCTCATCGCTGCCCATGACCCATTGCAACGGGTCGTGGGTGAAGAGTTCTCTGAGGACCTTAGAGCTCATGTCGGCCCTTCCCTCCCATGACGCGAGGTCCTTCCCCGTGCATGGCCCTGCGTGAGCATCAGATGCGGCTCTCCCTCATCGCACCAGATGTGAAGCAAGGCGGAGACCACCTTCGAGGTTCAGGTCGCGTTCTATCCAGAAGAGCCCGGGTCTGTGGAGGAGTTCCGATATGGCTCGCACGTCCCCGCGGCGGAACTCCTCGACAAGGCCGCTCTCGGCGATGAAAGAGGCGTTGGCAGCGGTCGTGGCCCCACCGAACATCACGGCTGTGCATGGCTGGAACGTCAATGCCAGCAGTTGGGCGAAGCGTCCCAGGCAACGATAGTAGACGTTGAGCGCTCGTGCGGCTCGCACGTCCCCGTTGCGTGCAGCCTCGCTCACCTCGGCCGGCGTGGGCACGGAGTCAGGGTCGACGAGTTCGCCCTCCATCTCCGAGACTATCTCGAACAGGTGGACGAGACCACGACCGGAGACCACGTCTTCCCAGGTGGGTGCGTGATCCAGGCCATCTTCCAGCACCTCCAGCACCTCTGTCACGTCATCGCAGAACTTGTGCATGGGCGTATGCTGGCTCTCGCATCCCACGACCACCGGACTAGCAGCGCCTTCACGCACTATGCCTGCCGCTCCCAAACCGGTGCCGGGCGCTATGTAGACCACGTTGCCTTCCGGGGCCACCTCGCGAGACCAGCGGTCGAGAGGATGGAAGAGGTCTCCGCGACCGGACTCCAACTCTCCTGCCAGACCATGCGCTCCGGCCACGAGGTCGTTGACGAGGCGGGTGGCCTTCGTCATCCCGTACTCGGCAAGCATCTCTACTGCGAACTCCGGGGTGCCGGGCCAGTTCGTCAAGAGTACGCGCCTGCCGTCGGTGGGACCGGCGGCGTCCATCACGGTCGCCGCGGGGGTCTCCCCGAGCATCTCGACGGTCTCTTGCACGAACCCGAGAAGGGAGGCGATGTCCTTTATCTGGCGGACCTCCTGTTTCGGCATAGCCGGATGTGGACGGATCACATGTCCGTCATAAAGAGCAGCCAGGGCGCGACTGTTCGTGCCTCCGATATCGAACGCCAGGAGTGTCTGCATGCATTCGCCTCCACTGATATGGTATCCGCCTGCGTCCTCTTGTGGGAGCCTGTTTTTCAAGACATAGCGACACTCACCGCAAACGACGGGTCCATTGAGAGATTACCCGCTCACGACCGAAGATAGCATCGCCGTATCTTCGGATATATCGCGTGGCAATCGAACCCAGGAGGGTATAAAGTGGCAGGTAGCTCGATATCCACTCCATCGGACCATGGAGGTACCGGCGATGAGGTTCAAACGTGTCTCCGTCATCTTCTCGCTCCTGGTGTTCGTCATAGCGAGTGTCCCGATAAGTGTCGCGGTTGCCACCGATGCGACCACCACCGAAGTAGCGCCCGCCTGGGCACAATTCTACGTACAGGATATCTACGAGGCTGGTGCGGGTGATGACACCTGGGCCACCGCACGTGACCTCACGCCGCTCTTCGGCGTGGCAGGGGCCGACTACACGGAGGAGCACACGTTCCACTATGCGGAGAGCGTAGGCTCCCCTCCTCGAGGAGACCAGGACTGGTTCAAGATCACGGTGACTCCTCAGGAGATCATCGCGGGGAACGTCCTCTATCTCGTCGAGGCGATACCGACAGAGGATCCCAACGTGTATCCCATCATCGAGATCTATGGTCCGGGGGCCTTCATTCCTACCGATCCTCTGACCCTTCCTCCGAACTCGAGGGACCCGGTAGCCAACTGGGGAGGGATAGAAGCCAGGTACTTCGAGCACCTTGGTACGTATGTCGAGTTCAGGCCCACCACGGCAGGTACCTACTACATCCGTGTCAGGCCGTATGGGGACAACGGCCCCGGCGCATACCAGGCACGTGCCGGCAAATACCGGTTCCGCATGAAAACAGGGTCGTTCGTGAGAGTGGCCGGCAACGACAGGTATGCGACGGCCGTGGCGATAAGCAAGACGAAGTTCGCTGACGGCATGCTGAACCCGTTGGGCGGGTGGGCCAACCTCTCCACCGTCGTCCTGGCGAGTGGCGAGGACTTCCCTGATGCCCTCTCCGGTTCGTTCCTCGCCGGCGTCGTCAACGGTCCGATACTGCTGACGCGCAAGGATTCTCTCCCCACGGCGACTGCTAACGAGTTGTTGCGCCTGGAGCCTGACCGCGTGATCGTGCTCGGCGGCAACGGTGCCGTCTCCGATGCTGTCATGAACGAGGTATACACCATCTTCCCCGCCGGCCAGAAACCGTCGATCATAACGCGTCTCTACGGCCTGGACAGGATAGCCACTTCCGCGGCGGTCGCCAGGCAAGGTGCTGACATATGGTCGACCGAGCACGGGAGCACGTTGGACGGCTTCGCCATCATAGCCAACGCGCGTAACTTCCCCGACGCCCTTTCCGCCTCTCCTTTCGCTGCCGGGTACAAAGTTCCCGTCCTGCTGACGGACTCGGCGTCCCTGGACCTCAGGATCCTGCAGGTGATACGCGATCTGCACATAACCGATGTGATAATGGTTGGCGGAACGGGCGTGCTCTCGCCGACCGTGGAGACCCAACTCAAGACCGAGCTCGGTCCGTCGCGCGTGCTCCGGCTCGCGGGAGCTGATCGTTACGAGACGTCGATGGAGTTCGCGTCGTGGGGCGCCGGCCTACCTGGCGGCCTTGCCATGGTCGGCACACCGGGGAACCCGAGCGTCTTCCTGGCCACCAGCATGAAGAACATCGGTGTGGCCACAGGCAGCAACTTCCCGGATGCACTCGCGGCAGCACCTCTTCTTGGTGACGGTTACACGGGGTATCCCTCGATCTTCAGTCCGCCGTGGCCTGCGCCGCTTCTGCTCACACCATCGGATTCGACATCGCCGTGGCTTTACAACCAAGGTCAACTGCCTGTCGGTTCCAGCTATCTTGAGAAGGTGTGGAACGTCGTCGGCGGTGACCCGACGATCGACAAGTCCTTCATATTCGGCGGCAGCGGTGCGGTCTCGAACACGACGTGGTGGGAGCTCGACGTGCAGAGTACCGGCTAGGTCGGCGTACGGCGCCACCACGCCGACTTGAACAGATACGTACATGAAGACCTCACCCGCCTTTGGGCCGAGGAGGCAGGGTTCTCTGCCGAGGACGCTGCGACCATAGCGCGGTGGGACTGGAACGTGGACGTGGGTTGGCCCGGTCATCCACTGCGCAACAAGCGCTATCACCACCTGTTGTGGGGCGGTCCGCGACTCGCTCGCGAATACTTCGCGTACGCACTCCGTGAACGCTCACTGCCGCATCTCGGCGTGGCGCTTCACATCAGGCAGGACGTGATAGGGCACGGCCTGGTGGGCTCACTGGTCCACTGGAAGGCGATGGACCGCTGGGAGAGCCGCTCAGAGAGGGTCCACGAACGGTTGGAACGAGCATCGAAGTCGATGCTGGCCGCCTATCTCGAGGTTCTCGATGTCTCCGGGGATGCGGATGGGCTGCTCGATGATGAAGCGGATGCTTCGAACGCTCTCCCCCTGCCACCGGTGTGATGCGGTATGGCGGGATCAGTGTGGGCGAGGGCGGCCTCTACCGTCTCCCACGCACACGCGTGCTCCGCAAGAAGCGCACGAGCCGGAGCAGACGTCCACGTGCGTGCCGCATGCCGGACAACGGTCCGATGTGCCCGTCAGCGCCTCGCCGCACTCCGGACACACATCGGCATCCTCCTCGGCCCAGACGTCCTCGAGCAGGACGTCGGCGTTCGGGATGTCGTAGCGTTCGTGCTTGTCCCCGCTACCATTCATGTCTCGAGCATAGCAATCCACAGCCATCGCGTGCGAGGAGATGCGAGCAGGCGGCGGGCATGATAGTGTCGCTTCAGGAAGGCCTGCAGGGAGGTGAGGGGATCCGTGACAGACAGCAGGGGCTGGGGTGAGACGTCCACTTGGGTCCGAGTGGGCATCATCTCCTGGTCGCTTCTCGGCATCATAGTCATAGGGGCGGGACTGGTCGCACTCCTCGTCCGTTTGTGGGCCGTGATGCTGCCGCTCGTGGTGGGCGGCATCATCGTCTTCTTGCTCAAGAGCCCTGTCGCGTGGATGTGCTCGAAGGGCATGAAGCGCATATGGGCCTCGGTCATCGCTTATCTGGGCATGTTCGCGGTGTTCACGGCATTCGGCTTCTACATCGCACCGGTGCTCAGGGACCAGTTCACCCAGTTCGTCTCTGCCTTTCCCATCTTCTACGACCGTGCTCAGCTGTTCGTCGAGCAGATCCAGCAGAAGTACGATGCCCTCCAGCCGTCCCCATGGATGGAGTCCATGCTCGTCTCCATGCAGGAGCACCTTGCTGCCAGCATCAGCAAGATGTCGGGCTCCCTCGCTTCGGGCATCCTCAGTGCGGGAGGCAGCATAGTCGGGGTCGTCCTGGGGCTGTTCTTGGGTCTGATAATCGGGTTCTACCTGCTCGCAAGTCTTCCGCAGGTCGAACGTGGCGTCCTAGGACTCTTCCCTCCTACAGCGCGGGCCGAGGCCGCAGAGATCGGCAGGCGGATCAACGTCGTCGTGGGAGGTTTCATACGCGGCCAGGCCATCGTGGCCCTCATCGTGGGGGTGTTGACCGGCATCACCATGGCGGTCATAGGCGTCCCATACGCGCTGATGATCGGCGTCATCGCCGGAGTGACCAACATCATCCCGTACCTGGGCCCGATAGTGGGTGGCACCGTCGCTGCGATAGTAGCGCTGTTCGTGGACCCTTGGCTGATGGTGTGGGCGATCGTCACCGTCATCGCGATACAGCAGGTGGAGAGCACCTTCCTCTCGCCGAAGATAATGTCGGACCAGGTGGGTCTGCACCCTGTCGTCGTCATCCTCTCGCTCGCGGCCGGGGCCAGTCTGGCGGGGCTCACAGGGATGCTGCTCGCCGTGCCGGTGGCCGGTACCGTCAAGGCGGTCTGGTCGTACTACACCGAGAAGCATGGCTGGACAGAGGCGGAGCTGCCTTCGCCTGACGACTCTGACGAGGAAGGCCCGTCCACGTCCTCTTCCGCGCCAGGCAGTGAGGTACAAGTGTCTGACGATGAGGACCGGTCAGCTGCCGAGGAAGGTCTGTAGGTCGTGCGCATCGCGGTGGTGGGAGCATCCGGCGGCATAGGTCGGCAGGCCGTCACACAAGCGCTAGGACATGGGCACGAGGTCCATGCTGTGGTGCGCGACCCCTCCTCGCTCGCTGGCGTCTCCGACGAGGACCTCGAGGTCTTCACAGGCGACGTGCTGGAGCCGGGCTCGTTGGACGAGGGGTTCAAGGGATGCTTGGCGGTGCTGTTCACCGTGGGCGGCGGACGCGAGAAGGAGTCGGCCACCGTCTACTCCGAAGGCATCCGCAACGTCTTAGATGCCATGGACCGCTATGTGATCGACCGCCTGGTGTGCGTCTCGGCCGCCGGGGTGGGACCGACGAAGGACCCGAACATGCCAGGTCTGCAAAGGCGGCTGCTCCTGAACCCGGCGCTCAAGCGGGCGTACGCTGAGATGGCACGCATGGAAGAGGTGGTCTTCGCCTCCGACACCGTCTGGACGGTGGTGCGGCCTGCCTCACTCACCGACGGTCCGCTCACGGGCGTCTACAGGGTCGCCGAAGGTAGGAGCCTACCGGGTGGCAAGTACATCTCGCGGGCGGACGTGGCCGCGTTCATGCTCAAGTGCCTCACCACCGACGTCTGGGACCGTAAGGCCGTGGCGCTGGCGTATTGACATGCTTTTTGAGGCGGAGCAAACATCGTGATGTAGGGTTCCCATGATAAACCAGAAATTTGTAGGGAACCCATGACTAGATCGCTCTCAGCCATCTCTTAAAATTCTCTTCACTGATCAGTTCCAGGTCCCGAGGTTGTTCCAGGAACGGTGCGAGGTCCCGTCGCGCCTCATCCCAATCGATGTTCTCCAGTCGTCTTTGCAACGCTGCTCTCCAGTCCGAGGTGACCTCTTCTGTCGATTCCGGAGCCACCTGCATCATCGTGTTCTGCAAGAGTCTGACGTTGAGCTCAAGCGGCGGATCGTGCGTTAGGTACCACGCAAGGTCATAGAGGTCGCGACCTTTCGTGTACTTGCGAGCCAGGACAGCAGCGACTTTGTCGGCGAACAGCGAAGGAAGGTCGTGGTGCTGGACGCGCAATAGGCCGAATCGGTCGATGGTCGTGACTGTGAGTCCGGCGCCGATGGGAGGGTCTATATCGATTTCGATCTTGATCCAAAAAACCTCATCGGTATGTGGCGATAGCCCTGCTTCGGCAAGCAGGCCAGCAAAACCCACGGATGCCTTCATGACGGTCGAAGAATCACTGACTCGGAGTGAGATCGTGTAGCCCTCGCGCTCCAGACCTCGTCCGATTCCTTCCACGAGTTCTCGAAAGTCGAAGGATGTATCTTTGCGCTCGAGGGTGAAGTCCAAATCTTCGGAAAAGCGCGGGATACGGTATAGGAACCTCAACGCGGTACCACCCATGAACGCGAGGGGTACGAACGCGCCGGCCTCTTGCATCAGTCCGAGGATCCTGGATTGTAAGTACTCTCTGAGCAGGTTCTTCCCGTCGCTGCTTGCCGGATGCGACGAGGCGATCTCCAAAGCCCGGTCTTTCACAGCGTCACCCATTCATCTGCTTGTTCGGCCGCCATCTCCACGATACGACGTGCTGCCCGTCGGAGTTTCGGTTTGCCTGTGCGCTCCGCATAAGCTACGAGCTTCTCGGGATCGAGCTTGTCGAGTCTGTCCAGTCTGAGCTCACGTAGGAACGCCGGTCTGTCCGCACCGTTACGCAGATATACGAGGTCGAGCAATGCTTTCTCAGGTCGTGCGACGAGCGCCTGTCGGCCACGGCCGCTTCCGACCGGGATCTCGACATAACCCCAGAAAAGCGACGGTGCGATATGTCGGTAATCGAATCTACCGAGCGGAGTCTGATAGGTCGCGGGTCGCGCCGTGGTGACGCTCGTGGTCGTGAAAACGGCTTCGGGGATGAGTCCGTGATGTGCGAGTGCGGACTCCAGACTCACATACGATGGGTGCACGAGCATGTTCGCGATCTCGAACGCATGAGGTTCGCGACGTCGGTACGGTGGTGCGATGGCATATACACCGCGGCGCAATCTGAGCAGCTTGCCGCTAGCCACCCATCGTGAGAGTTGGCTTGCCACTTCGACAGGGTCCACCTCACCTGCATGCAGGAGTGATGAGCGAAAGACAGGTTCGTCTCCGACGATATCAAGTAGTTCTGTGAATTTCATTGCAATAATATAGCATTTATGTCATATTATCGCAATAGAATGTCCATGCTCGGCGTGATTCACCCTGACGCCTTCTTGCCCTCGCTTCTCCGCTCGCTCAACGCCACTCCCACCTTCCACAGCACGTATCCCAACGTCGCCCCGAGCACGTTCATCATCAGGTCCTCGACCGTGTTCACGTAGTCGCCCACGCCGGTGTTGGGGATGGTCATCACCGCGAAGTACTCGAGTATCTCGGTGGCCGCGCCCAGTGCCGTCGACATGCCGATGACCACGAACGCCTCCATCGGCTCGAGCCGCATCTTCGCCTGGCGGAAGATGCTCGCGAGTACCAGTGCCGCCACCCCGGAGTTGAAGGTGTGCACTATCTTGTCGAAGCGCACTCCGAAGAACTCGTGATAGTAGAGCGAATGGTGGTCAGGGCCGAGGTAGATGAAACCTCCAGCGAAGTGGGCGAAGATGGCGATCTGCATGAGCGCGAGCATCCACAGTGGGTAGTGGTAGCACCTGAGGAACCGCCATATGAGCAGCCCCATCCCCAATATCACCGCTGCGTAAAGTCCGAACTCCAGCTCGGCGGTGGCATAGGCGTAGGCGGTGCTGCCGATCAGGATGGTGGCGTTGAAGGCCATGAAGACGTCGAAGGCGGTGATGCCTCTGCGCCTTTCCGGTGCGCTGACATCAGCGGTCCCGACCTTGTCGACCTCGTCGGCCATCATGCCCCTTTCTCCCTTTGCAGCCTGACGGCTCCACTGCGCCTGCGTAACGGCAGCAATATCCGATGGATGGCGTTGACCGTCTGCCATCGCTGCTCGTCAGGCGGTATGATAGCCTGCCCGTCCCCCGGCTGGGTGCCGTACGAGCCGAACTGTGCGTGGTTGCCGCCTGCTATCGAGACGTATGTCGTCGACGGAGGCAACAGGTTGCGCGCTTCCATGAACTTCTCGGCATCCACTATCCCGTCCAGGGTACCGAAGATGGACGTGACGGTGACCTCGCTACTGGACAGGTCGTCACCGCTCCTCGGGTATGCGGCCATCAAGGCCAGGCCGGAGACATGCTCCGGGTCCTCGCTCACGTATCTGGCGGCCATCGCGCCTCCCTGTGCGTGACCACCGACCGTCCACAGCACGACCTCCGGGTGCGCCTCGATTACCTCATCGGCTCTGGACGGGTCGAGCATCGGCATGCTGAGCGGCATCTCGACGACGGCCACCAAGTAGCCTCGTTCGGCTATGTCGCGGGCCAGGAGAGAGTAGGAGCGATGGTCCACGCGGCCTGCCGGGTAGATGATGAGACCCACCATCGGCTCCTCATCGACGGGGGCGAACTCGTAACCGTACTCGGCTTCATGGAACTCCACCGTGTCGGTCGAGTGCAGGGCCTCGGCAGCCTCTGCGTCTGGGCCGAGGGGGGTGAGGAGCCAAGCGAACACCACGCCTGCCAGCGCAGCCACGACCGCGACCGACAGCACGCCTGTCAGCCACGGGTTCTTGACGCTCGCCACGGGTTCCCCTTCGGACACGTACCGTCCACTGAATCATGGACGAAGGGAGGACGCTGTCAAGCGTGACGCATCTGACGTCGGGACGGTGGTGGGCGCAGAAGCACGCCCACCCCTCGCCTCAGTATCGGAATATCGCTGCCGTGTCCGCTCCGTTCGGCAGCACATGGACGTCCCCACCGCGCAAGAGCGTCTCCGCTGCGGCCAGATCGAGCAGTTCTGCATCTCCGACCTCGAACTCTGCGTGCGTCTCGACCTCTCCGGTCATCGGGTCGAAGCGACCCCACAGCATGCTCTCAGGGTCTCCGATGAACAGCACGCGGACGCGGCCTTCTGCTGCCGCAGGAAGGATCTTGTCGATGTCATGGGAGGCCGAGGCCGTCCCGGAGAGGCGTTCGAGTTCCTCCTTGTCCTCGAGCAGGCGTTGCTCGAAGTGCCTGTCGAGGAGGTCACGCGCACGCTCGTGGAGCTGTGCGGAGGTCAGCTCGTCGGGATTGCCGAGGATGGCATCGTCGAGCAGATGACGATACGAGTTCGCCTCACGATAGATCGGGATGAGGTATTCGACGGCCGCCAAGAGCAGCGGAGCGTCCTTGTCGCGCAAGACCTCGTGGACGACCCGGTCCACGACCCTGAAGTACTGCTTCAGTTTCTCCGTGGTCTCGGAGGACACGGCGCTGTGTCCGTGGAAGATCGCCGCCCGCCTGCCGCTCCCCCCGGCTCTGACAGGAGTGCCGGAGTGGAACTGGACCTCCCGCTCCTGCTCGTCGAGGAGCAGGGCCTCCTCCATGCCTTCCGGCATGTCGGGGACGTCCATCTCGCGCAGTCCTCCTTCATCGCCTTCGAAGAGCCGCACACGCTTCTTGCTGAGGGCGAGGATATAGAAGCGCCTGTGCCCGTCCAGGGCGGGCAACAACGGGCGCACGAGGAACCTCTCGCCCGCGAAAGCGACCTGGGGGAAGGCTATGTCGGCCTTGAAGGTGTGGGAGTCCTCCGGCGTGAGGAAGAACGCCCGGCCGTCGCGGGGCTCGTGCCAGAGCGAGCGGTCACTCGCGAACTCGCGGGCATCCTGCAACAAGGTGTCGATGTCCTTCTGACGCATGCCTCCTCGCGCAAGGATATCCTCTGCGCGGTGGATGAGGTTCTTGAGAACTATCATGTCGTGCTCTGTCTGAGTGGGGATCCGATGTGTGGGCAGATAGATGGATACGGACGGCCATCCTGAATGACGTGCCAGCGTGAGCAGGGTCTCGCGGTCCAACACTTCCATCGCATGCGCCTCCTTAGTCAGAAACGACGCTGCGTCATCGGTGGACGCACGTTGTCTACGCGTGTCTGAAGGCGCCGGGACACGGCGCCTATACATTTCTTTCCCACCACAAGGGTTGCCTATCAT
>CAYWAF010000022.1:0-15730 GCA_964456355.1 uncultured Eubacteriales bacterium
CACGCTCGCGTTGCGATGGTCCTCCCAGACCACGATGTCGCCTGAGACGGAGGGACGGCGCTGGTTGAGACTGTGTGTGCAGATGGTCAGCTCTTGACCGGTGCCCAGGTCATATCCGTAGATGTCGTAGTCGCCGTTGCGGAAGTCCTCCCAGACCACGATGTCGCCGGATATCGATGCAGAACCTTGTGTGGCACTCTGTGTGCAGATGGAGAACTCGTCGGAATCCGTGAGGTCATATCTATAGATGTCGACGCTGGGATTGCGGTCGTCAACCCAGACCACGATGTCGCCTGAGATGGAGGGACGGGACTGGTTGGCGTTGTCGGTGCACACGGAGCGTTCCGTGATCGAAGGTGCGGCAGTGAGCAAGCCGGGTGCCGCGAGTAGCGCGAAAGAGAGGAGCAGGACGAAGACGAGTGGGTAAGAAACAGTGCGTCGGTCCATGATGGCCCCCTTGAGGTGCCGGCATCGGCTACTTCGCCAGCCAAAGCTTCATCATATCATCGTATGGGTGTGATATCTGGGTCTCGGCCCCTTTGGCCTATACGAAGTACGCGTGGAGGAGTGGATCGGATGCCGGATGACCGCGTGAGGCCAAGCCCGACTTCGGTGGCCAGGGTCCTGGCGATAGCGGCTTCGGCCCTCGTCTTCATCGGCCTTGTCGGACAGATGCTCGTCTATCTGGGTGGGCATGACCGCGTCTTCGGCTTGGTCAGACTCTTCGACCTCAACGGGGAAAAGAACGTCCCGGCGATCTTCTCAGGCCTCCTGCTCCTCTTCGCGGCTCTTCTTTTGGGCATCATCACCTCGACCCGAAAGAAGCGAGCCGACGGCGATACGGGATACTGGGCGCTCTTGACATTGGGTTTCCTGTACATGGCTGCCGACGAGGTGTTCTCGTTCCACGAGAGGTCGACGGAGCCGCTGCGTGCATTGCTGGAAAACGCCGCCTCGAACGTCTTGTACTATGCGTGGGTCGTCCCGGGCGTCGCAGTCGTGCTGCTGCTCGCACTCCTCTATGCAGGGTTCTTGCGCCGCCTACCTGCCGACACGAGACATGCGTTCCTGCTCGCTGCAGCCCTCTACCTGGGCGGGTGCATCGGAGTCGAGATGATAGGAGGCGCCTTCGATGCAGCATACGGACAACAGCACTTGGTCTACGCCCTCATCTCATCCCTCGAAGAGGCGCTCGAGATGGCCGGCGTCATCGTGTTCATCTGGGCGCTTCTGGTGTATATGCAGAAGGACTATGGGAGTCCGGACGGCGGGTGACAGTTGGTGCACAGGTCGTCACCCGTCTCGATGAGGAACGATGGGTTCTGCGACTCGTGGGGGAAGTTCTGCACGGCCGGGTTCGTCCATGGAGGGCCGCCGTCCAGGCCGGCGATGAACCTCTCCGAGTAAGCGACCTGACCGTAGGCCACATCGCCGACGTTGCGAGGGTCTTCGTGACACTGCTGACATATGGGCGCATGGCCGCTCTGCTCGACGCTCCGTGGATAGGGCATGACGTAGCCACGGTTGTTGCTGCCGAGCGTGCCGGTCTCAGTCGAAGACACCCCATAGGTGGTGACCCGGGAGATGTTCTCGTAGTAGAAGGCATCTGCCGTCTGCGAGGATTCGACCGGATGGTTGTGGACGACGCCCGTGGAGGTGCGGCCGCGGTGGCATGCGGCACACCAGTCCGCTCCGTATTCGGTGATGTCGTAGTCGATGCCGCCAGGCCGCGTGCGCAGCAGGCGAGAGCCGCGACGACCGTTGACGCCGGTGGTGTAAGGCCCTCCTGTCCTGCGACGGTCTCCCGTGAAGGTCGCGACGATGCTGGAAGCATGCGGGCTGTGGCAGTCGGTGCAGGTGAGGGTGCCCTCAGCGCCCACGGCCGTGCTGGAGAAGGTGAACTGCGCATCTCCACCTGTGACAGGATCACCGCCGGGAACGGTGTTCGTGGTGTCCACCCTGTGCTGTGCTGCAGGTGAGTTCACCACACCGTAGACGCCCTTGCCTCCGGTCCCGTCGTGACACGTGAAGCAGGTAGCGGTGATCGTGGCCCCGGGAAGAAGCTTCATCCCTCCTGCGGGAGCGTCGTGGATCGTGTGACATACCTCGCATTTGTTGGAGGTGATGGTGTAACCGCCGTGTGGTCCGAAGGGGTCCGCCACGTTGCCGGGAGTGGTAGCACCGTCATGACAGACTGGGCAGTCCCAGCCCGTAGCACCCGTCTCGTCCACTGCAGAGGCGGAAGGAGCAGTAGCGAGGAAGATGGCCAGAGCGAGCATCGCTGTGAGCGATGCTGCAATCATCCAGACCGCACGCCACTTACCACCTATGCTAGACAAAGGTGTCCTTCCGTGTCGTTCCATTTTTCACTATCCATGTTACCGAGGAGTCCGAGCCGCTACAAGCACATTCCGTGCCCGACCTCGAAAGAAATGAACGTCCTGCTCAGAGTATGATTCTCCCCTCATCCCCTTTACCCCTCTATGCCCCTGGGTTAGAATCGCATTTGTTCGACAGAGATAGTGTCCTGCGAGAAGTGGGTAACCCCCGCTTCTTTTCGTCTGTGGAAGGAGGGGCGCCGTGACCGCCTCGCTCGCTGAGCAGGTGGAAGTCCTGCTTGCGCCGATAGCACGCCGCAACGGCTACGAGCTCGTGGCCGCTGAGGTCGCTGGTGGCGACAAGCAGCCGGTCATCCGCGTCTTCCTCGACAGAGAGGGCGGGATAGACCTCGATGCCATCTGCGAGGCCAACTCCTGGGTGGAGGATGCGCTGGAGGACCTGGACACCCTTCACGGTCCGTACACCCTGGAGGTCTCTTCGCCCGGCATCGACCGCCCCTTGCGCACTCTCGCGGATTTCGAGAGATTCGCAGGTCAGAACGTGAAGATCAAGACGACACCGGTAGATGGACGCTCGGCGTTCACCGGGGTCATCGAAGGCGTCGAGGGAGACGACATCCTCCTCGGCGTGGATGGACAGACCGTCCGCGTGCCGTTCGGCAGCGTCAAGAAGGCGCGGCTGAGACCGGACGTGGACTTCGGCGGCTAGAAGGGAGCTTGCACCGATGAGCTCTGAACTGATGGAAGCACTCAAGCAACTCGCTCGCGAGAAGAACATCGACGAGTACGAGATGCTGGACAAACTCGAGCAGCAGTTGGCCTCGACATACCAGCGCATCATGGACCTGGAGAACGAGACCCGCGTCACCCTCGACAGGGAGAGCGGTCGCATCTACGTCTATGAACTGGTCCCCGTGGGCGGCACCGAGGAGGAGCCGATCTACGAGGAGCGCGACATCACGCCCAAGGACGTCAGCCGCATCGCGGCCCAGGCGGCCAAGAACGTGATCATGTCCTCGATACGCGATGCCGAGCGCGAGAAGATATTCGAGGAGTACTCCGACAGGGTGGGAGAGGCGGTCACCGGCACCGTCCAGCAGTCCGACTCCCGCTATACCCTCATCAAGCTGCGCGAAGGCGTGGAAGCCCTGTTGCCTCCCAGCGAGCAGCCGCCAAACGAGCGCTACGACCACAACCAGCGCATCAAGGCCTACATAACCGAAGTACGCAAGACCACCAACGAGCCCTCTATCGTGGTCTCGCGCACCCATCCCGGACTCATCCGTCGCCTCTTCGAGCTCGAGGTGCCCGAAATCTACGACGGCATCGTCGAGATTAAGAGCGTCGCGCGCGAGCCCGGCATGCGTTCCAAGGTCGCCGTCTCCAGCCGCGAGCCCGGGCTCGACCCGGTAGGCGCCTGCGTGGGCCCGAAGGGGAGCCGCGTGCGCATGATCGTGAGCGAGTTGCGTGGCGAACGCATCGACGTGGTGCCGTGGTCGGAAGACCCGCAGCGTTACGTGGGCAACGCCCTCTCGCCTGCGAAGGTCTCCAACGTCATCATCGACGAGGACACCCATACGGCCACGGTCATCGTACCCGACGACCAGCTCTCGCTGGCGATAGGGAAAGAAGGCCAGAATGCGCGTCTCGCAGCGAAACTCACCGGATGGCGCATAGACATCAAGAGTCAGAGTCAGGCGGCCGAATCCGGCATCGCGACCGTGACCACCGAGGGCGGTGAGCCGGTCGAGGAGTTGGACGGACGCTGCGTGGCGATAACGAGCTCCGGTCTGCGCTGTCGCAACAAAGCGCTCCCCGGAAGCGTCTACTGTCGCATCCATGCGGAGAAGGCAGAAGAGTCGCCTGAGACCGAAGAGGCCGAGGGCTCCGAGGACGAGGCGACCGAGACCGCCGCTCCCGAAGAGGCGGGTACCCACGCCGGACAGGACACCGAGGAGGAGTCGACCGAGTGACCAAGACCCGCAAACCGTCGATACGCACCTGCATCGGGTGCAACGGCAGCGCCGACAAGCGCGACCTGATAAGGGTCGTGCGGGCGCCGGACGGCCATGTGACAGTGGACCCGTCAGGCAAGGCGAACGGCCGCGGCGCTTACGTGCACGCTGCCACCGAGTGCTTCGATGCAGCGCTGGCGCGTCGCCGGTTCGACTCGGCCCTCAAGGTGAGACTGCTCGATGACGACATCGATAGACTACGACGAGAATTCGACGAGGTCTGCGGTAGTGCCGCCACCTCGCAGCGAGGAGTGTGACGCGGTAGATGGCGAACATGAGAGTACATGAGCTGGCCAAGGAGTTCGGGATGACCTCCAAGGAGCTTCTCGAGCACCTCAACCGGCTCAAGATACCCGCCAAGAACCACGCTTCCACGCTCGTAGAGGCGTACGTGGACAAGATCCGCAAGGACCTCGCTCCCATCATCGCGGAGAAGCAGGCCGAGCTCGAGGCCAAGCGCAAGGCCGAAGAGGAGGCCGAGCGCAAGAAGCGCGAGGCGGAAGAAGAGAAGGCCCGCAAGGAGGCCGAGGAGCGCCGCCGCAAGGAAGAAGAGGAGCGCAAGAAGCGCGAGGCGGAGAAGGCCGCCAAGGAGGCGGAGGCCAAGCGCAAGGCCGAAGAGGAAGAGCGCAAGAAGCGCGAGGAAGAGAAGCGCAAGGCTGCCGAACGTGCCGCCAAGGAGGCGGAGGAAGCCGCTCGCCTCGAGAAGGAAGAGGCCGAACGGTACCGCCAGATGGCCCGCCAAGCAGAGGAGCGTGCTCGCGAGAAGGTCATCGAAGAGGCCCGCAAGGCTGTCGAGAGCGCTCAGGCCGACAAGGGCAAGCGCCGCAAGAAGAAGGAGAAGCGGGCTGCCGAGAAAGCCGCTAAGGAAGCCGAGGCCAAGAAGACGGCGCCCGAAGAGGCTGTGGAGGTGCCTGAAGGCGCCATCACGGTCACCGAAGGCGTGACCGTCGGCGAGTTCGCCGAGGCACTCGACCTGCCTCCCAACGAGATAATCAAGCGCCTCATGCTGCTCGGTCAGCCGTTGACCGTGAACCAGCCCATGATGCGCGACATCGTGGAGATCATCGCGGACGACCTGAACCGCGAGGTCGTCATCCTCGCGCCTGAAGAAGAGAGCGCTTTCACCTTCGTGGACAAGCCGGAAGACCTCGAGCCCCGTCCGCCGGTGGTCACGGTCATGGGCCATGTCGACCACGGCAAGACGTCGTTGCTCGACGCCATCCGCGAGACGGGCGTGGCCGAGACCGAGGCCGGGGGCATAACCCAGCACATCGGCGCTTCGGTGGTCACGCACGACGACAAGCAGATAACCTTCATCGACACCCCGGGTCACGAAGCGTTCACGGCCATGCGCGCCAGGGGCGCGATGGTCACCGACGTGGCAGTCCTGGTGGTCGCAGCCGACGACGGCGTGATGCCGCAAACCGTCGAGGCCATCCACCACGCGAAAGCGGCCGGGGTGCCGATAGTCGTGGCCGTCAACAAGATCGACAAGGAAGGCGCCAACCCCGAGCGCGTCCGTCAGGAACTCACCGAGCACGAGATCATCCCCGAGGAGTGGGGTGGCTCGAACATCTTCGTCGACGTCTCGGCGAAGAAGCGCATCAACATAGACGACCTCCTCGACACCATCCTCCTCGTCGCCGAGGTCGAAGACCTCAAGGCCAACCCGAACGCCCCGGCGCACGGCGTGGTCATCGAGGCCAAGTTGGACAAGGGAAGAGGGCCCGTGGCCACCGTCCTCGTCCAGCGCGGCACCCTCCATATCGGCGACGCTCTGGTCGCGGGCACGAGTCACGGGCGCGTGCGTGCCCTCATCGACCCGCTCGGCAACAACGTCAAGGAGGCTCGTCCTGCAGACCCGGTCGAGATAGTAGGCCTGAGCAGCGTGCCTTCGGCAGGTGACGAGTTCATGGTCTTCGAGGACGAGCGCGATGCCCGCAACCTCGCCGAGGAGCGCGCCCTCAAGCAGCGTCTCCTCAAGCACGAGAAGAAGGTCCACGTCTCCCTCGACGACCTGTTCGAGCGCATCAAGGAAGGCGAGGTCCAAGACCTCAACCTCGTCGTCAAGGCCGACGTCCAGGGCTCGATCGAGGCCCTGCGCGACGCGCTGGAGAAGATCGACCAGGAAGAGGTCCGCATCAACATCATCCACTCCGCGGTCGGTGGCATCACCGAGCAGGACGTCATGCTCGCCGACGCCTCGGATGCCATCGTCATCGGATTCAACGTGCGACCGACTCCCAAGGCCAAGAAACTGGCCGAGAAGGAGAACGTCGACATGCGCCTGTACAAGGTCATCTACCAGGCCATCGAGGACATCAACGCTGCCCGCATAGGCATGCTGGCTCCCGAGTACGTCGAGGAGGACACCGCGCACATCGAGGTCCGCGAGACCTTCCGGGTGCCCAAGATCGGCGTGGTGGCCGGCTGCTACGTGCAGGAGGGCGAGGTGCACCGTGACGACCAGGTCCGCATCGTCCGCGACGGCACGATCATCTACGAAGGCAAGATAGCGTCGCTGCGCCGTTTCAAAGACGACGTCAAGTCCGTCAAGGCCGGTTACGAGTGCGGCATCGGCATAGAGGGATACCAGGACATCAAGGTCGGCGACGTGATCGAAGCATTCAAGACGATCGAGGTCGCCCGCGAAGCATAAAGGGGACGACATCGCATGAAGCAGACGCCGCGCACCCGCAAGATCTCCGAGACGGTCCGCGAAGCACTCGCCTGCATACTCCAGGACGAGATATCCGACCCACGACTCGAGCTGGTGACCATAACCAGCGTCGAGGTGAGCGCCGACACCATGCTCGCCGACGTCTACGTCACGGCCCACGGTGACGAGGAGCGCTACGAAGAGGTGCTGGCAGGCCTGGACTCGGCGAGAGGGCGCATGCGCTCCCTGCTGGGCCGACGCATACACACCCGCTTCACGCCGGAGTTGCGCTTCTACATCGACGAGAGCGTGGACGAGGGCATGCGCATCGCAGAAGCGCTCAAGCACGCACCGCCGAGCATGGACCATGACGAGGAGACTCCCGAGACCGAGGAGAGCCGCAGGTGACCACCCCGTACCACCGCGCCGCCGTCCACCTCAGGCACGCAGCATCCATAGTGGTCTGCGGGCATGTGCATCCCGACGGGGACGCGGTCGGAGCGGTGCTGGGCCTGACGATCGCCTTGCGCGATGCGGGGCTTCCCGCCGTCCCGACGCTCGCCGATGAGGGCGACCCTCCTTCCACATACGATTTCCTCCCCGGCTATGCGCTCTACGTCCCAGCCTCACAGCTCGACGTGCCTGACCTCTTCGTGGCGGTCGACTGCCCCGACTTCTCCCGCCTGGGCGCTGCCGAGCAGATGGCTCATGAAGCAGAAGAACTCATCGTGATAGACCACCATCCGGACAACGACGGGTTCGGTAGCGTGAATCTCGCAGACCCGACAGCGGCATCCAGCGCAAGCATCGTGTGGCGGTTGCTCGACCGCCTGGAGATAGAGCCTTCGCCCGAGGTCGCCTTGTGCTGTTACGTGGGGCTCATGACCGATACCGGACGCTTCCAGTACGACAACACCACGCCTGAGGCCTTCCGTGATGCCGCAGCCATGCTCGAGGCCGGCGTGGATCCCGCCGAGGCCGCACGCCTCGTCTACCAGGAACGCTCGGCCGCTTCCCTCGCACTCGAGGCCCGGATGATGTCCCGCATCACGCTGGCGAACGCTGGACGTGTGGCCTACTCGTGGGTGGACGACTCCGACTTCACAGAGACTGGCGCCAAACCTGAGGAGGCCGAACGACTCCCGGACGCCTTGCGCTGCATCGGAGGCGTGGACGCGGTGGCCCTTCTTCGCGTCTCAGGTGATGAGGTCAGAGGCAACCTGCGCGCCAAGACCGGCGCTGACGTGGCCTCGGCCGCTCGCGACCTGGGCGGAGGCGGACATCGTGCCGCCGCCGGTTTCACCTTCCACGGGACCCTCGAACAGACGCTGGAGGTCTTGCTGCCGCTGCTTCCCGGAGGTCACTAGTGGCTCGCAAGCGAGGAGCGACAGACCTGTCCGGCATCCTTGCGATCGACAAACCGGCCGGAGTGACGAGCCACGACGTCGTGGATGCGGTGCGCAAGGCGACAGGCGAAGGACGGGTGGGACATGCCGGGACGCTCGATCCTGCAGCCACCGGCCTGCTCCTGGTGATGGTGGGACCGGCGACGCGGCTGGCACCCTACCTGACCGCCTCGCATAAGACCTACGCCGCTTCCATCGTCTTCGGCAGCGAGACGGACACCTGCGATGCCGAAGGAAGCGTCACTGCGACTGCGGAGGTGCCCGGACGCCTGGCCGACCCTGCCCTCGCTCGTAAGACGCTGGAGGCGGCATGTGGCTCGATGGAGCAGGTGCCGCCCGCATACTCGGCCGTCAGGCTCGAAGGCCGCAAGGCATACGAGTTGGCCCGCAAGGGCGAGGAGGTGGAGATGGCTCCGCGTGAGGTAGAGCTCCTCGAAGCCTCTCTGCTCGACATCAAGGAAGGTCCGCCGCTCACGTGGGACGTCTCGCTGCAGGTGAGCAAGGGCTTCTACGTGCGTTCCTTCGCTCGCGACATCGGACGCATGCTGGGAACCGTCGCACACCTCGGAGCGCTTCAACGCACGGCGATAGGGGAGACGAGCATCGATACAGCCCTCTCCCTCGAGCGCATCGAGGACGCCGAGGACGTCAGCACGCTCTTCACCGATCCCGCCGCTGCTCTCGACCTCCCGACGCTCGAGGTCGATAAGGCCACTGCGAGCGCATTGGGTGACGGCAGGCCCATCGCGCAGGTTCCCTCGGATGCAGGAGATGCCTCCCTCGACATCACTGAGGGTGGAAGCGTCTCTGTCGTCTGTGGCGGTATGCTTCTGGCGATATGTGAACGGAAAGGCGAGAGCCTCTTTCCGGTGACGGTCTTCCCGGGAGGAGTGGAGGGAGTGAGGCGATGAACGTGCACGTCATCGAACGCTCTCCAAACCCTCGACCCCGCATCTCGGCCGTGACGGCGATCGGGGTCTTCGATGGGGTGCACATCGGACATGCCGCTCTCCTCAAGGCCACTGTGGAACGCGCCCACGCCCTCGGCATAGGCTCCGCCGTGGTCACCTTCGACCGCGACCCCGAGCAGGTCGTGGTGCCCGACAAGCACATACCTCAGCTGCTCACTCTGGACGACAAGATCGCATGCATCTCGGAGACGGGCATCGACACCGTCCTCATCGTACCCTTCGACCTCGACATCGCCCGGATGGCTCCCGAGCGCTTCATCGAAGACGTCCTGGTGGCCACCTTCGAGCCGAAGGAGGTCTTCGTCGGCGAGGACTTCCACTTCGGTCACATGGCACAGGGGGACGTGGCACTGCTGCAAGAGATCGGCACGAGGCTCGGCTTCGTGGTCACACCGATGCCACTGGTGCAAGAAGGCGGGAAGCCGGTCACGGCGACCCGCATCCGCTCGCTCATCGCCACAGGTGAGGTGGAGGAGGCCGCAAGACTGCTGTCCCGGCCGCACAGGATACGTGGCACCGTGGTCCACGGTAGGGGAGAAGGCGAGGACGTGTTGGGCATACCGACCGCCAACATCTCCTTCAGCCCTCATGCCGCTCTGCCCCGTGACGGAGTCTACGCAGGATACGGCAGCGTGGGCGAACAGCGTTTCCCTGCCGCCGTCTCGGTGGGTCGTCCACCGATGTACCCGATTTCCCTCGACCGCATGGAGGTACACCTGGTCGGCTTCGAGGGCGACCTCTACGGCCGGGAGGTCTTGGTCGAGTTCCTCGCCCGCCTGCGAGACCAGAAGGTCTTCGATTCCGAGGAGGAGTTGGCCGAGGCGATGCGTAGCGACATCGAGCAGACGGTGAAAGTGCTCGAAGAAGGGCACAGCGACTGAGGACACACGGATGCGTCCTATGGCTGTCCTGGCCCCGACCCTGTGCTATACTCCCACAGTTATCCAACAGTACCCTCATCTGGGTCGTGCGACTCACCAACGCCGTACTCGGAGAGGGCGGACACAGACAGGAAGGTGGAGACCGAACATGCCGTTGTCCAAGGACGTCAAGTCCGAGATCATCGCCGAGTTCGCTCGCACAGAGGGCGACACCGGCTCCGCAGAGGTGCAGATAGCACTTCTGACCAGGCGCATCAACGACCTCACCGAACATCTGAAGACCCACAAGAAAGACCACCACACCCGCCGTGGGCTGCTCAAACTGGTCGGTCAGCGTCGTCGTCTGCTCAACTATCTCAAGAAGACCGACATAGAGCGTTACCGCGACGTGGTGGCGAAGTTAGGGCTTCGCGGGTAAGAACCTCAGGGACACTCGAAGGCGGGGGCTCACCCCGCCTTCGTCGATGAGCCTCGCCCGATGCGGGGCGAAGAAGACAGTTCCTGCGCACGAGGCGCAGGAAAGAGGCAGAAGAGAGAAGAGAAGGTAGATGTCGAAAATCGTCGAGAGTTTCGAACTGTACGGTAAGGAGTACCGCCTAGAGACCGGAGAGTTGGCAAAACAAGCAGGAGGAGCGGTCGTCGTCCACCAGGGCGATACGGTCGTGCTGGTCACGGCCACGGCCTCCAAGCAGCCCAAGGACCTCGATTTCTTCCCGTTGACGGTGGACTTCGAGGAGCGCATGTACGCCGCAGGCAAGCTGCCCGGCGGGTTCATCAAGCGTGAGGGGCGTCCCACCGAGAAGGCCATCCTCACAGCACGCATGATCGACAGGCCGTTGCGCTCGGCCTTCGCAGACGGCTTCCGCAACGAGGTGCAGATAATCGCAACCGTGTTGGGAGCCGACCAGATCCATCCCCCCGACGTCATCTCCATCATGGGCGCATCCGCCGCTCTGATGATCGCAGGCATCCCGTTCGAGGGTCCGCTGGCCGGCGTGCGCATAGGCCGCATCGACGGCGAGTTCGTCGTCAACCCGACCTTCATCGAGCAAGAG
The DNA here is from genome assembly GCA_964456355.1 of uncultured Eubacteriales bacterium. GTDB lineage: Bacteria > Actinomycetota > Coriobacteriia > Anaerosomatales > CAYWAF01 > CAYWAF01. Next base: position 11,327 of record CAYWAF010000022.1, read on the forward strand.
GACTCCGACCTCGACCTCACCGTCGCAGGTTCGCGTGAGGCCGTCTACATGATCGAGGCCGGCGCCCACGAGGTCTCCGAAGAAGACATGCTGGAAGCGCTCGAGTTCGCGATGGAGGTCATCGGCGAGTTCTGCGAGGTCCAGGAGCGGCTCGTCTCCAAGTGCGAGGTCACTCCGATGGAAGTCGAACTCCACGCCATCGACGAGGCGTTGCGCGAGCGCGTCTTCGCCGCCGGTGCCGACAAGATGCGCGAGGCCCTGCACAACCCCGACAAGCACGCCCGCATGGACGCAGTGGCCGCCGTCAAGGACGAGATCATGGAGAGCTTCTCCGAAGAGGAGATCGCCGAGTACGGCCGCGACGTGAAGGCCGTTCTCAAAGAACTCGAGAAGAAGACGATGCGTGCGATGGTCCTCGAAGAAGGGGAGCGTGCCGACGGCAGGGCCCTGGACGAGATCCGTCCGATAACCTGCAAGGCCGGCTACCTGCCGCGGGCTCATGGCTCCGGACTGTTCACGCGCGGCCAGACCCAGGTGCTCTCCGTGCTCACGCTGGGGATGCTCTCGGAGTGGCAGCGCCTGGACACCATCGACGTCTCGGAGGGCAAGCGCTACCTGCATCACTACAACTTCCCGCCCTTCTCGACCGGCGAGACCGGCTTCATGCGAGGCCCGAAGCGCCGCGAGATCGGACACGGTGCGCTGGCCGAGCGTGCCCTGCTGCCGGTCATCCCACCCGAAGAGGAGTTCCCCTACACCATCCGGATCGTCTCCGAGGTGCTGGAGTCCAACGGCTCCTCCTCGATGGCGTCGGTGTGTGGCTCCACCCTTGCGCTGATGGATGCGGGCGTGCCGATAGCGGCTCCCGTCTCCGGCGTGGCGATGGGGCTCATCAAGGAAGGTGACAAGGTGGCCGTGCTCACCGACATCCAAGGTCTCGAGGACTTCCTCGGGGACATGGACTTCAAGGTCGCAGGCACCTCCAAGGGCATCACGGCGCTGCAGATGGACAACAAGGCCAAGGGTCTTTCGGCAGAGATCCTGAAGAAGGCTCTCATGCAGGCCAAGGAGGGCCGTGCGTTCATCCTCGACAAGATGCTCGACGCCATAGACACCCCGCGCTCCGAGCTCTCGCAGTTCGCACCGCGCATCCTCACGATCAAGATCCCCACCGACAAGATCCGCGAGGTCATCGGCTCGGGTGGCAAGGTCATCCGTGGCATACAGGAGGAGACCGGTGCCCAGATCGACATCCAGGAGGACGGCACCATCTTCATCGCGGCCCGCGACCTGGGTGGCGAGGAGGCCAAGAAGCGCATCGAGGCCATCGTCAAGGAGCCCGAGATCGGCGAGGTCTACGAAGGAGCCCGCGTGGTCTCCATCCAGTCCTTCGGCGCCTTCATCGAGCTCTCGCCGGGCAAGGACGGCCTCCTGCATATCTCGCGTGTCGCCAATGGACGCATCGACAAGGTCGAAGACGTCCTGGAAGTGGGTGACACCGTGGACGTGAAGGTCTTGGACATAGACGAGCGGGGCAAGGTCTCCCTCGACCGCCTGGATAAGCCGGACGCACCGAAGTCTTCGGGTGGTGGCCGCAGCGACCGTGACGGTGGAGGGAAGAAGGACGGCGGACAGCATCATCGTCGTCCGCGTCGACGCCACTAGATCGTCCGTCCCCGGACGGATCTCTCTCGCCCGGGGATCGACCTTCGACCGAAGGAAGGCCGTTGTTCTACGAAAAGACCATCCTCCAGAACGGCACGGTAGTCATAACCGAGCATATGGACGCCGTGCGCTCGGTTGCGCTCGGGATCTGGCTCGCTGTGGGCAGCCGCGACGAGTCGCCCGAAGAGGCGGGCATGTCGCATTTCATGGAACACATGATGTTCAAGGGCACGCCCACCCGGACCGCCGCGCAGATATCGGAGACCTTCGACGGACTGGGCGCAGAACTCAACGCCTTCACCTCGAAGGAGTACACATGCTTCTACTCCCGCTTGGTGGACGAACACGTGCCCACAGCGCTGGAGGTCCTCTCCGACATGGTGTGCAACGCCTCTCTTTCCGACGAGGCCTGCGACAAGGAACGCGAGGTCGTCATCGAGGAGATCGCCCGCATGGAGGACACTCCCGACGACCGCATACACGACATCTTCTCCCAGGCACTCTGGCCGAACCACCCGATAGGGCTCCCCGTGCTCGGCAGGCGCGAGACCGTACGCACCTTCGACCATGAGCGGTCCGTGACCTTCCGCCAGCGCCATTATCTGACCGGCAACTGCGTGGTAGCCGCAGCCGGCAGCATCGACCACAACGCCCTCGTCGACATGGTCCGCGACCACCTGCACCTCCCTGAGGGTCCTCGCTCCGAGCGCCCCAAGGCCGAGGCTGCACCTTCCTCGCGCCTGGCCGTGCTGGAGAAGGAGACCGAGCAGACGCACATCTGCTACGGCATGGAAGCCCTGGACGCGCGCCACGAAGACCGCTTCGTCCTCACGATGATCGACACGGTCCTGGGCGGAGGCATGTCCTCGCGCCTGTTCCAGGAGATCCGCGAGAAGAAAGGGCTCGCCTACGCGGTCTACAGCTTCCACGCCCTCTACCAGGACACGGGCCAGATGACGATATACGCAGGCACGCGTCCCTCCAACACCGAAGAGGTCGTCCGCCTCATACAGGCCGAGATCGAGCGGATGAAGACGGAGGGCATGACCGCCGAAGAGCTCACTCGCGCCAAGGAATCGATAAAGGGCCACTTGGTCTTAGGGTTGGAGAGCACGCGCAACCGGATGACCCGCATCGCCAAGAGCGAGGTCACCAGCGGTGAGTTGCTGTCCGTGGACGAACTGGTCAAGCGCATAGACAAGGTCACGCTGGACGACGTGGTGCGCGTGGCCGAAGACATCTTCTCCAAGCAGAAGGTCCTGGCGCTCCTGGGACCGCTCTCGGCCACCGACGTCGAACACCTGGTGGCCTGAAGAGCCGAATGACCGGAGGTGGGCGAAGCATGATAGACGTACTCGTCACCGGTGCGGCCGGCAGGATGGGCCGTGAGGTCGTGAAGGCCGTGACCGCCGCCAAGGACATGCAGGTGGTCGCCGCCATCGACCCGTTCTGGGCGAACAAGACCGTCCCCGACGGCTCGGGAGAAGAGATCGTCTGCGAAAGCGACCTCCCGGCCGCCATAGAGAAGACGGACCCCGACGTGATGGTGGACTTCACCAGTCCCGATGCCGTCGCAGACAACCTGCGCACGGCGCTTGCCGCAGGCGTGGACTGCGTGGTCGGCACCACCGGGCTCTCCGAGGACGCGCTCGCTTCCATCGCGAAGGAGGCCACCGGAAAAGCGGCACTGTTCGTCGCACCCAACTTCGCGATAGGCGCGGTGCTGATGATGCGCTTCGCCCGGCAGGCGGCCAAGCACATGCCGCACGTCGAGGTCATCGAATTGCATCACGACGCCAAGGCCGATGCGCCCTCCGGCACCGCGATGCTCACCGCTCGCTTGATCTCCGAAGCGCGTCCCAGAAAGCCGCATGCCCCCGGACGCGAGACCGAGATAGCTGAGGGTGCCCGAGGCGCGGAAGTCGATGGGGTCCCCGTACACTCCGTCCGCCTACCCGGTCTGGTAGCACATCAGGAGGTCATCTTCGGAGGACAGGGCCAAACCCTCACGATACGCCACGACTCCATAGACCGGACCTCGTTCATGCCCGGTGTTCTGCTGGCCATACGCAAGGTCGGCGACCTTGAAGGCCTGGTCATCGGCCTGGACTCCTTGCTGGGAGACTGAGTGGGACATACTGCAAGCAACGAGCGGCCCTCTTCGCCGCGCATCGTCGTCATGAAGTTCGGTGGCACCTCTCTCGCCACACACGACGCACGCTCAGCAGTCGGACGCCGCGTGCTTGATGCCATCGAGGCCGGATACGCACCGGTGTTGGTGGTCTCGGCGATGGGAAGGGCACCCGAACCGTATGCGACCGACACCCTCCTCGACCTCGTGGCAGACCTTCCGACCGACCCGCGCGAGCGCGACATGCTGATGAGCACGGGAGAGACCATATCCGCTGTCGTCATCGCCCACGAACTGCGCAGTGCAGGCGTGAAGGCCGCCGCGCTCACCGGTGCCGAGGCCGGGATAGGGACCGACGGAGTCCATGGAGACTCGGCGATAGAGGAGATACACACCACTCCACTCCTCGACCTGCTCGCAGAAGGGACCGTGCCGGTCGTCGCAGGCTTCCAGGGCGTCGCCGAGGACGGGACGCTGACCACCCTCGGGCGAGGCGGTTCTGACACCACGGCATGCGCCCTGGGTGTGGCGTTGGAGGCGGAGTCTGTCGAGATCTACACCGACGTCGACGGCGTGATGACCGCCGACCCGAAGGCGTGCGCCACGAG
>CAYWAF010000022.1:15830-18449 GCA_964456355.1 uncultured Eubacteriales bacterium
GCCGACATATCGCTGGACATGTTCACCTCGGTGGGCGAGACGCTTGTCTTCTCGGTTGCGGAGGCGAAGTTACAGAAAGCCATGGACGTCTTAAGCTCGCTCGGCCTGACATACAGGGTGATGGCAGGACTCTCGAAGGTGACGCTCATCGGTGCGGGGATGCACGGGGTCCCCGGGGTCATGGCGAAGATGTCGGGCATCCTCGCAGACGCCGGGGTGACCGTCTACCAGACGGCCGACAGCCACACCACCATCTCCGTGCTCGTGGACGCGGACTCCTCCAACAAGGCCGTTGCAGCACTGCACGACGGCTTCGACCTGCACGAGAAGGAGTCCTGACCATACTCGCCACAAGTTGTCCGCTCGGATACGCTCGTGCCGCTCTCTCTTCAGGATGTGGCACAATATACGGCTGTAAGACCTGTCCGGCAGGCGCTGGACGCGCCTGCGGCTCGTAGGGGAGATCCACTCATGCACAAGCCACGTTTCGGCCGGATGCTCACGGCCATGGTCACGCCGTTCGACGCCGATGGCGGGCTGGACACCGCCCGCGCTCAGCAGTTGGCGGACAGACTCATCGAGAACGGCACCGACGCCTTGCTCGTATGCGGGACCACAGGCGAGTCCCCGACGGTCTTCTATGACCAGAAGATCGACCTGTTCAAGGCGGTCATCGAGGCGGCCGGCGGTCGCGTGCCGATAATCGCGAACGCAGGTGACAACTGCACCGACGACTCGGTCGACTTCGCACGCAAGGTCGTGGAGCTCGGCGTGGACGCGATCATGGCCGTGGTGCCGTATTACAACAAGCCACCGCAAGAAGGCATGTACCGCCACTACTGCGCGATAGCCAACGCCGTGGACGTCCCGGTCATCATCTACAACATCCCCGGCAGGTGCGTGGTCAACATGGAGCCGGCGACGATACTGAGGGTGGCTGCCGACTGCGAGAACGTCGTGGCGGTCAAGCAGGCCAACTCCGACCTCTCGCAGGTCGCAGCGATACTGGCGGACGCCCCTGACGATTTCGAGGTCCTGTCCGGTGACGACGAACTCACGTTGCCGATGATGGCCCTCGGCGGCACCGGCGTCATCTCGGTGGTCAGCCACGTGGCAGGCCCGCGCTTCAAGGAGATGATCGAGGCGCAGGCGGCAGGCGACCACACCCGTGCGCTGCGGATACACCTCGAGCTCCTCCCGCTGATGAAGGCACTGTTCATGACCTCCAACCCCATCATGGTCAAGAAGGCGCTGGAGTTGCAGGGCTTCCCGGTCGGTGGAGTGCGCTTGCCACTGATCGAGGCCACAGAGGAGCAGACCGCAGAACTCGCCCGCGTCATGCGCGGGGTCGGTGTGCTGCAGGACTGATAGACGACGGAAAAGGGCGCGGCGCTCTCAGGCGACGGCCCTGTACACGACAGACGCTCTCGCCCCTCATGGGGTGAAGCACGGAACCAAGGAGAACCCTAGAACAACTCATGACTAAGAAAAAAGAACGCCTTCGCGTCATCCCGCTCGGCGGGCTCGACGAGATAGGCAAGAACATGACCGTGATCGAGTACGGAGACGACATGGTCATCATCGACGCGGGGATAATGTTCCCCGACGAGGACCACCCCGGCGTCGATCTCATACTCCCGGACTTCACGTACGTCGTGAAGCGCAAGCACAAACTGCGCGGCGTCATCGTCACACACGGCCACGAAGACCACACCGGTGCCATCCCTTATCTACTGTCCGAGGTGGGAGAGAGGACGCCCGTGCTCGGCACGCGGCTCACCCTGGGACTCATCGAGGTCAAACTCGACGAACAGGGGATAAAGAAGCCGCGCCTGCGCGAGATCAACTCGAAGACCCACGTCAACCTCGGCGTCTTCAAGTTCGACTTCTTCGCGGTCAACCACTCCATCCCCGACGGCGTGGGCGTGATATGCCGCACCCCGGTAGGCGACATCGTGCACACCGGTGACTTCAAACTGGACCAGACGCCGATAGACGGCCGCCTCACCGACTTCCAGGCGATCGCCAAGGCCGGAAGGCGTGGGGTGTTGCTCCTGATGAGCGACTCCACCAATGCCGAGACGCCCGGCGTCACGCGTTCGGAGGCGGCGGTGGGCGACTCGCTGCGTTCTATATTCCGCGAAGCGGACCAGCGCGTGATAGTCGCTTCCTTCGCAAGCCACATCCACCGCATCCAGCAGATATGCGACGCAGCGGTCGAGAGCGGCAGGAAGGTGGTCGTCACCGGCCGCTCGATGGTCAACAACACGCGCATCGCCCGCGAACTGGGCTACCTGGACATAAAAGACGACGACATCATGGACGCGTACGCGATGAAGGACCTCCCTCCGCACAAGGTCTGCGTCCTTTCCACCGGCAGTCAGGGCGAGCCCCTCTCGGCATTGGCGCGGATGGCCAACGGCGACCACCGCACGGTCGAGATCGAGGAAGGCGACACCGTGGTCATCTCGGCCACGCCGGTGCCGGGCAACGAACGTGCGGTCGGGCGCGTCATAAACCGCTTGGCGAAGGCAGGCGCCCACGTCAAACACAAGGGCTCTGCCGACGTGCATGTATCGGGACACGCCGCCGGCGAAGAACTCAAGATGATGCTCAACC
>CAYWAF010000023.1:0-6943 GCA_964456355.1 uncultured Eubacteriales bacterium
AGGGCAGAATACTGATGTCGGCGGTGATGCGCCCCCGTTTGCTTTACACGTACCCCGGAGGGTCGTTCGGGGCACCATGGCGGAGAGCCTGCTAATCTGTACGAGTACCTGTCGCTGTCTCGGTCTGTGAGGACTCCTGGTGCCTGTGGTTACCGGCATGACCGCACCGCGCCTGCGTAGAGTGGTCCAGATACTGCTCTTGCTCGTTTTCGTGGTGTTCACCGTCGGCGCTCCGATACTCGGTATCGCTTGGCTGCCCGCGCAGCTGTTCTCGCGCCTCGATCCTCTCGTGGGCCTCACGCTTCTGATCTCGTCACGGACATGGATGCTGTGGGGTGCCCTGTGGGTCATCACATTGGTCGTGACGCTGCTCTTCGGTCGCGTATGGTGTTCGTGGGTCTGCCCGCTGGGCACCACTCTCGACCTCATACCCGCTCGCAAGAAGGGCATAGCGAAGCGGGTCCCGAAGTGGTGGCGGTTCGGGAAGTACGTGACGCTCACGGTCGTGCTGGTGGTCGCTCTCTTCGGCTCTCTGGCGCCGATGATCCTGGATCCCGTCACGATAATGCTGCGTCCGCTGCAAGAGCTGGCGATGCCACTCACCGGCAGCGATGCCGTGGGGATAGGGGTCGGCACCTACATCTCCCGTCGTGCGATAACGTCTGTCGCCTATCTCTCCGTCATCCCGCTGATACTGGTGCTCTTGCTCAACACGGTCACTCGCCGCTTCTGGTGCCGCTCGCTCTGTCCGCTGGGTGGCCTTCTGGCCCTCACCTCGCGTGTCTCGCTCTTCGGGAGGAAGGTGGACACGGAGGCGTGCACGAAGTGCGGCAAGTGCGCACGCGAATGTCCCACCTCGGCCATCGAGCCCTCCAAGGGATTCGCTTCGAGTCCCTCGGAGTGCATCATGTGCCTGACATGCTCGAGCGTCTGCCCCTCGGACGCCATCTCCTACCCGGCCGACCCGACGCCTGCTTCGATGACGTATGTGCCAGAGAAGAGGGAAGCGTTGGGCGCCACGGGTGCTGCAGGGCTTTCCACTCTGGCGATGCTTGCGCTGCCCGCTCTCGGCGGTGACGACGAGATACTCAGGCCGCCCAGTACCACAGAGTCGCGCCTTGCCGAAAGATGCGTGCGTTGCGGGAACTGCTACAGCCTCTGTCCCACCGGAGCGCTCAGGCCCAGCACGTCCCTCTTCTCAGAAGCAGGGCTCTGGACGCCCATGCTCGACGAGCGTCCGGCACACTGCACGCTCGACTGCAACCTGTGCGCTCAGCAGTGTCCTACGGACGCCCTGCACACTCCCACGGAGAGAGAGGCGCGCATCCTAGGGTTGGGAGCCACAGCCAGGATAGACAGGTCGAAGTGTATAGCCTGGTCCAAGGCGAAGGACTGTATGAAGTGTCAGGCGGTCTGCCCCATCGTCGGTGCCATCGTCTCGACCAAGGAATACATCGTCACGCCTCGCAACGCCCGGGAGGTGAACGTGCCTCATGTGGTCGCGGACCTCTGCGTCGCCTGCGAGCAATGCGTCCACGTCTGCCCGGCGCATCCGGGTCCTGCCATAGAGGTGAGACTGTGACCAGAGACGCTCATGTCTTCTGCTACAGCCAAGGCGTTCCCGGATGTGTCCACGCCGGAACACGTGATGTTAGACTCGCGTAGAAGAGGAGCGTAGGAAAGGGGTCGCGCCCAGGTGAGCGAGACCGTCGAAGTCATCGTCAAACTCGCGCCTTTCGCTCTTGCGGGAGTCGTGGTGCCTTCTTGGACCAAGTACGTGATAATACTTCTCGGCTCAGGCAAGCCCACCCTCAACGCCTCCATGTTCATCCTCGGCAACGCTACCTTCCGCCTGCTCCTCGGGTTGACGTCCCTTTACGTGATGAACATCAACTACGTGCAGGAAGAGGTACACGATCCTCCCGGCGGCCAGCATGTATGGCTCATCATCCCCGGACTGTTGCTATGGTCGCTGGCGTTCTATCTCTTCCGGAAGAAGCCGGAGCAGACCGACAGAGTGCCGGGCTGGTTGCGTGCGCTCGAGTCCTTGAACCCCTGGGTGGCGTTCGGCGCCGGGTTCGTCCTGGTGGCGCTACCGGGTGTCCAGTACGTCTACTTCCTGTCCGGCGTGGGCGTGATCGCCGCATCCAGTCTCATGGTGCCCGAGGCGGTCCTCATCCTCGTCGCCTTCATCGCGTTCCTCCAGCTGATGCTGCTTGCGCCCATCGTCATCTACAAGGCCAGCGGGTCACGTGGCGAGGAGGCGATGCGCAAGGCGAAGGTGTGGCTCACTGCGCACGAGTTCCAGGTGATGGCCGTCGTGCTCTTCATCTTCGGCGGATTCGTGTTGCTGTTAGGTGTGCAGTCGATGATGTCGGCTTGATCCTGCCTGCCCGCGGCACGGGTCTGTAACAAGCCCTCTATTCGTAACGGTATTGCCGGCCTCTGTAGCTGCCACCATAGCTCGCGATGTCTGCGAAGACGGCGAGCGCGAGGAAGAACCAGTCGAACCACACTATCCCTCCGGGCGCCACCATCACGTAGACGAGCGTCGTCCATGGCAGGAAGACGACTCCGAACAGCGGCCACAGGAACGTGTGGAACGTGGTCATGATCCGGCCGGGGTCGAAGAGCCACCACAGCAGGAAGGCGAAGCGCGGCGCACCGGCCAGTATCACCGCGAACAGACAACAGCCACCCATCACGGACCTCCTCCTATGACATCGTTTCTAGGTTCATTCCCGAACCGAGGCCGCTCTCTCGCCTCTCAGGTGATGTCGATGGGGCATGCGGGCCCGCCGACGGCATGGCATACACCTTCCGGATCTCGAATAGGGTATACCTAAACGAAGGAATGACGCCTGAAGGAGGGAGTACCGATGGCCGATCGAGAGACGGTCGACAACGCTCTCACACGCGTGCCGGACTGGCTCGTCGCGTTGGGTGTCCGGAGTTGGCTGCTGGTGGGGGCCATCGCTGCGCTGATCGTGGTCATGTACCTTGTCGGCACGGCTGCAGGGCTGGTCGTGCCCCTGATCGTCGCAGCGGTCATCGGCATGCTCTTCGCGCCGTTGGTCGACGTCCTCGAAAGGCATCATGTGTCGCGTGCCGTGGGCGCCGGTCTCGTGCTCACAGGACTTCTCCTGCTTGCCGTGCTGACGGTGTGGGTGACCATCGCCGGCATCATCGAGCAGTCCGGGGAGATATTCCACCAGGTCTCTGCCGGACTGGAGGCCCTGCACACCTGGTTCGTGGGTCTTGACATCCCAAAGGAGATCTTAGACGGCATCGTCTCCAATGCGAGAAGCGCCGCTCCCCAGGTCGCTGCTGGCATCGCGGGGTTCTTCTCGAGCAGCCTGTCCGGGATAACGTCCTTCCTCTTCGGACTGTTCATCGGCGCCTTCATCCTCTTCTACATGCTCTCGGACTGGAAGAAGATCGCCGGATGGGTGAGTCTGCACCTCGGCTACCCACCGGACCTCGGACGAGGGATCGTCGACGACAGCACCTCGGCCATGCGCCAGTACTTCAAGGGGCTGACCATATCCAGCATCCTCGTCTCTATCCTCATAGGCCTTGCCATGTGGGCGTTGGGGTTGCCGCTCGCCTTCACGATAGCGTTGGTGACCTTCCTCACGTCATACATCCCGTACTTGGGCGCCATATTCTCGGGCGCCTTCGCATTCCTCGTGGCTCTTGGCTCAGGTGGGGTGGAGAAGGCGATCATCGTGCTGGTGGTCATCCTGGTCACCCAGAACCTGGTGCAGACGGTGGTGCAGAACTTCTATGCGAGCGAGGAGTTGGACCTGCACCCGTTGGTCACGCTCATGGCGACGATACTAGGCTCGATCTTCTTCGGGCTCCTGGGTGCGACGCTGGGCGCTCCCTTCGCCGCGATGATCGTCAGGACTGTCGCCAGGGTCAAAGGATATGGCGAGGACGGTTCTGCAGCAGAGCCGGACCCCGATCCAGCCGGGGCGTCTTGATGATGTCAGGGTGTAGCGCTGTCGCGCTCACTCCCACATCCTGACCGCCGTCACCATCTGCATGCCCTCTTCATCGTAGAGCGTGAGTTCGGCGCCGAGGACCTCGTATGTCACCGAGCGCTTCAAAGCGTCCAGGAATGCGGCCTCCTGCTCCATGATGCCTTCAGGGGCGTCACAGGTGCGCTTGGTCGCCTCCAGCCCCTCGATGGTCAGGTCGGTGCTCTCAGTGGTGTACGAGGCCGTGTAGTCGTTGCAACCCGCAGAGCCGCTGAGCGTCCCGTCCTCACCGAACTCCGCAGTCAGCGTCGTGTCGATGACGACCGAGCGGAACGCCTCTTCGCTCTCGTTGTATCCCGTGACCTGCCATGTGCCGGCTATGGCCGGTCGCTCCCCTTCGGTGAAGGTGGCAGCCACGTCGCCGGCAGCGTCGTAGAGGATGAGTCTTCTATCCGCTATCTCGAAGGTCTCGGCCTTCTCGAGGGCGGCGAGATACGTGGTCTCTTGGGACATCAGCTCCTCGGGGCCCGACATGCGCGTGAGCGCGAAGGGGCCTATCGAGATGTTCTCGCCTTCGGTCGTGTACTGACCGCTGTACTGGTTCACTCCGCTGTTGCCGCTCGCTATGTCCTCGTCGAAGACGATGTCGATGTATGAGTTGGGCAGCACCGGCGTCTCGCTGCCGTCAGGCCCCTGGTAGGTGTCTGCGACCCATACCGGGCCTTCCAGGGGAGTCCCCGGGTCGGCCACGCTGCCACAGCCGCTCAACGACAGCGCTGTTACGACTACCAGCACGAACAGCGCGAAAAGAGTGATACGTGCATATCGACCGCTCGAACGCATCATGCCCTCCCACTCATGTGGTCTTCCATGTACGGGTCATTGTCTGGTGACTATGAAGCTCTCGCTGTCGCCATAACCGGAGATCTCCCCGACTATGTTCTCCCCCGACAACTCCCCCGTCAGGATGACGCCGGTCGTGTCAGTGAACTTGCCCAGCGGTCCGATGAGGACGAGGGTCGCCTTCCCTGAGGCCTCCAAGACACCGTCTTCCAGCGTGCCCGTGAGCGTTGCGGACGTCTCGGCGGAGTCTATGTCGCCCTCGCCCACGGTGTCGGGCACGGTCGTGGAGTGCTGCCAACCGCCCGTGACCGAGCCGTCTTCCGCCACCTCCAGCGTCAGCGGCACGATGGCGTCCAGCGTACCACCCTCCTCGAGCTCGATGCTCGCCCCGAACTCGCCCACGTACGTCCCCGCGACGTCGTCGCCTGCAGGACTCTCTTGCGTCGGCTCTTCTTCAGGGCCGGTCTTCTCATCGGTCGTACCGCAAGCGGTCACGGCGAACAGGACCATGAGCAATGTCAGCGAGTAGAGCAACGTCTTGGACAGGATCTTCGTATGTCGCATCTATCCGACCTCCATCTTGGACATGTGCAGATTCTATCCGTTCCGCATCGTCTATGTCGCCTCGCCTCCGCTTCCGGAGACGGTCACGAGTCGTTCCTGCTTGGAGTCCCTGTCGCTCGGGTCCCGACCTTGGGTATACCATGTTCGAGTCGATGCCACATGATCCAGGAGTGTGTGATGGCCAAGGACGGCAAAAAGAAACATCCCTCTGCAGCAGACGAGAAGGACCGCTACAAACCGAACGGCAAGCTTCGCAGATCGTTCTACGAAGCGGAGTTGTATCGCTTGCAAGGCGAACTCGTGAAACTCCAGGAGTGGGTGCGGCGCGAAGGGAAGAGGGTCGTCGTCATCTTCGAAGGTCGTGACGCCGCAGGCAAGGGCGGTGTCATCAAGCGCATAACCGACCCACTGAACTCGCGCGTCGTGCGCGTGGTCGCTCTTCCGGCACCTTCGAACCGGGAGACCACACAGTGGTACTTCCAGCGCTACGTGCCCCATCTGCCCGCTGCCGGCGAGATAGTCATCTTCGACCGCTCCTGGTACAACCGCGCAGGCGTCGAGCGCGTGATGGGGTATGCGACGGAGGAGGAGGTCCAGGAGTTCTTCCGCGACTGCCCCGAGTTCGAGAGGATGCTCATCCGTTCCGGCATCATCCTCATCAAGTACTGGTTCTCGGTCTCCGACGAAGAGCAGGACCGTCGCTTGCAGGCGCGCATAGACAACCCGATGAAGTACTGGAAGTTCTCCGAGACCGACCTTGAGGGCCGCGACCGCTGGGAGGAGTACTCCCATGCCAAGGACGAGATGTTCAAGTACACCGACACGAAGGACTCGCCGTGGTGGGTGGTGGACGGCGACGACAAGAAGAAGGCCCGGCTCAACTGCATCTCACACCTGTTGTCGATGGTTCCCTATGAGGACATACCGCACAAGCCGTACAAGTTGCCTCCTCGCAAGCCGGCGACCAACAAGTACATGAGGCCCCCGATCGACTCACAGACGTTCGTGCCGCAGATCTACTGAGAACGCACAGGAGGAACACTATGCGTGCTTCACGTTTCATCCTCGCAGCGCTGCTGCTCGTCTCTCTCGCACTCCTGCCCGCCACCGCATCAGGCGCTTTCCCGACCCACGACACGTGGGAGGACTTCGCCGACAACCCCGTGGTGTCGCCGGCGGGCTCCCGCGCCTACTATCCCGACGTCCTCTACAGCCAGACGCGCTTCGACGGTCACGGCATGGACGTCCCTTACAAGATGTACTACAACGACGGTGGCTACAACGTATGGCTCGCCTACTCGGAGAACGGTGAGGAGTGGACGCGCTTCGGCAGCACCCCCGTCATCTCCGGCCTCGGGCATCCGCAGGTCGTCTACGACGCCGACCACTTCGGCGACGATGCCGGCGACCTCATCCAGGCCTCCTTCCCCGAGACCTACGCCGTCACGCCCTACTACAAGATGTGGATGTGGCAGGTGACTCCTCCCGAGATTCGCTTCGCCTACTCGGAGGACGGCGAGACCTGGCACACGAACTACCCGCGAGACGTGTGC
>CAYWAF010000023.1:7043-18420 GCA_964456355.1 uncultured Eubacteriales bacterium
TGGCCCTCCGGGCTCGTGGAACGACCAGCGCAACTACGCCATGAGCGTCATCTACGACCCGGGCCTGTTCGACGTCCGAAGAGGCGACGCCGCCCTCCTCAAGATGTGGCGCAGCGGGCGGAGCACCACGGGCACCTACAGCGTCGGCTTCGCGCAGAACGGCGTGACCTGGCGCTTCCACGAACTGTACGGCATCGACCGCTATGCGACGGCCGTCGAGGTCAGCAAGGACGTCTTCTACCGCGAGGCCGACACGGTGGTGATCGCCACCGGGCGCAACTGGCCCGACGCACTCGGCGGCACGGTGCTGGCCGGTGCCTACGACGCACCGATACTGCTGGTGCGCACGCTGTCCCTGCCTGACGCGGTGAAGGCCGAGATAGAGCGTCTGGGTGCCACCCAGGCGTTCGTCCTGGGCGACGTGGGAGCGGTCTCGCAGGCCGTCGCCGACGAGGTGGCCGCCACGGGTCTTTCCGTGACCCGCATAGGAGGGCCCACCCGCTACGAGACCGACGTAAAGGTCGCCGAGGCCACCATAGACAAGCTCGGGGCCGCATACGACGGCAAGGCGTTCGTGGCCACAGGGCTGCTCTTCCCCGACGCTCTCTCTGCCAGCCCTCTGGCCTACTCGCAGGGCTGGCCGGTCTACCTCTCCAGCGTGCTCGCCGGTCCTCCCATAGACGACATGGTCGACCAGGGAGTGACCGACGTGGTCGTCCTGGGCAATGAGGGTGCGGTGAGTGCCTCCTACGAGCAGGCCCTCAAGGACGCCTTCGGTGAGGGCCACGTCACCCGCATCGGCGGCGACGACCGCTACGCGACCTCGGTCAAGATCGCCGAGTACGGCGTGGACCAGGCCGGCCTTTCCTGGAACTGGATGGCCCTGGCGACAGGGGAGCTGTTCCCCGACGCTCTCTCCGGCGGGGTGGCCCCGGCCACCGAGGGCTCGGTCATGCTGCTCACCCGCTCCACCTCGCTGCCTCCGGCCGTGGCCTCCAGGGTCGCCGACAACAGCGCCTCGATCAGGCACGTGTTCCTCATAGGCGGCACCGGCGCCATCAGTCAGGACGTGCGCGACGAGCTGGGCGCACTCCTTCCGTGACCAGGCCATAGACGACAACGAGCACATCCGCGGCCCGGGCCTGGCGTCCGGGCCGCTCGCTGTCGGGGGGCATGGAGAGATTCGTGTCTCCTGCGGTAGAATCAGCATCTGTCCGGTATCCCTGCGCGCTTCAGTTCAAAGAGGTAGTTTGGACGCAAGGTTCCTCATACGTAATGCTTGCAACCTCGTCTTCAGGCAGAGGTTCGACTTCGAGTTCGACTGCATCCCTCTGTCCTCTGACCGCATCACTTTCCGCAAAGCCACGAACCTGGTTCGCATCTCAGGCAATCGCCTCTTGCACATCACGCCTGCCCTCGGCTATCCCTACATGGCTCAGGTAGCTCCTACAGGCGTCTGTGACCTGCGCTGCGAACGCTGTCCGATAGCGCTGCAGAATCCTTCCCAGAAGACCTTCATGCCGCTGAGAACGTTCGAGAAGTTCATCGATGAGGTGGGCGACTATCTCCTTTACATGATCATGTGGTCCTGGGGTGAGCCGCTCCTCAACCCAGACGTCTACAGCATGTTCCGCTATGCACGCGACCATCAGGTCCTCACCGTTACCAGCAGCAACCTGCACTCCTTCAGCGAGGAGGAGGCCGAGGAGATGGTCGCATCCGGACTCGATGCTCTCATCATCGCGCTCGACGGGGCGACACCTGCGACTCACGAGCGTTTGAGGCTGGGAGGGGAGTACCAGCGGGTCCTCGAGCATACCCGCATGATCGTCGAGGAGAAGGCCCGCCGTAAGTCCGACACGCCGCTTCTGAACCTGCGGATGGTCGTCTCACGCGAGAACGAGTCGGAGGTGGACGCTTTTCGCACACTTGCTCGCGAACTCGGGGTGGACATGGTCAGCTTCAAGGCCTACTCCACGAGGCAGTCCGGCTTCGCAGATCCTGAGTGGGACGAACAGCGCGCGCCGCAGGAGGACGCTCTGAGGTGGTACGAGTATACGGAGGACTTCAAGGTGAAGGCCCGGCCTGCGCGCCGCTACGACTGTCGTTTCATGTGGACCAAGCCCATGCTTTTCGCCGATGGTCGGATAGCTTCCTGTGAGTACGACTTCGATTGCTCGCACGAGCTTGGCAACATCAATGAGCAGTCCTTCGACGAGATATGGTTCGGCGAGCGCGCCAAGGATCTCCGCAAGTGCTTCAGTCATGATGGAAAGCGACCGAGTTTTTGTGCCGATTGCGTCTATGACTACAGCGTCATAGACGGTTGCGTGCTCGACTATGAGTATCTCAGCGATGCTACAAGGTTGGGGGTCTCATCGTATGACCGACGATGATCGTACTGACCACCTCGGCATCTCCGTCGTCATTATCACCTTGAACGAAGAAGAGAACGTAGCCGACCTCTTGGACTCCATGGAGTGCCTTGACTACCCGTCCGACCGCTACGAGGTGGTAGTGGTCGATGCCTCCACCGACTCCACGCCGACGATAGTGCAGGGATATCCGGGAGTGCGCTTGATACGCGCCGAAAGGACTGGCTTTGCGAGCCAGAAGAACTCGGGCATCGAGAACACGGTTCACGAGATAGTCGCCTTCACCGATGCCGACTGTGAGGTTCCGTCTGACTGGCTGCACATCATCGACTCGGTCATGCGTGACGGCACTCCGGCTGCCATCGGCGGCAACGCCTATGCGCCACCGGGAGCTACCTTCACAGAGCTCTGCTTCGCTGCCGTGGGACATCCGGGAGGAGGTGCGGTGGGCCTTGACGGGAACGTCACCCTCTCCGAGGGCGGCATAGACTTTATCGCCGGTTGTAATTCCGTGTACCGTCGCTCGGCCTTGGAGGACGTGGGGCTTTTCGATCCTGCCTTCGACCGGGGAGGGGAGGACGTCGATGTCTCTCGCAGGCTCAGGGCCGCCGGGTACCGCTTGGAATACGAACCGGCGCTCACCGTCTATCACATGCCAAGGGCCGGCTTGCGGGAGTATTGGCGCTGGAACATGCGGGTGGGAGAGACGAAGCACCGCCTATACCATCCATCGTTGCTACGGGTATTGTCTCAGCCCAGCTTTCCGCTCTGGTCTCTCCTCATCGTCTTCGGGCTGGTATGGCTCGCGGTCGTCAAGCCCTCCGCCTTGCTTCCGGCACTTCTGCTCGGTTGGATCTCTTACCTGGTCTTCCTTTACCTCATGGCGAAGCCGTACCCATTGTTGCTGAAGCGCCATAAGCGCATCGGCCTGCCGTTGTGGGCCTGCCTGACCATCGTCCCTCTCCTCATCTACGTCCGTCAGGTGGCGATGAGCATCGGCCAGTTGCGGGAGCGGAGGAAGGAGCGCGAGCGAAAGAGAGTCGACCTGCGCGCATCGGAGGCCGACACGCCGTAGAGCCTTTGAAGCGCGCCGACCGCCGGTTCCGTGTAAGATTTCATCGCGACTGAGAAGAGGCACTGTGCAGAAGGGATCCCTCATCATGAACCCGCCTCCGTCCGAAGGCTCGACCCACCGACTCTTCTATGCTGCTGTCGCAGTCATGCTTCTTGCAGCTCTCCTCCTTCCGGCGGTCGCATCGGCGACATCCCCGGAGGATGCTTGGTACGCGATAGCGGTCACCGCCTACGACCTTGAAGAGGAGAAGGACCCCACCATCTCCATCTCCCCCCTGGCCCGAGAGGGCACCGAGCTTCCGGCAGAGGTCACCATCGCCGTTCCCAAGGGAGTCACCATCCTGTGGGCAGGCGAGGTCTTGGGAGGAGATCCTTCTCTCGATCCTCAACTCGACGTGACCGTTGAACCTCATGAGGACTACGACGTGTTGCGTTTCACGCTGACCAAGTCCTTGAGGGCCAGCATCGAGATGAGCATGCCCGACGGGTGGGTCACGCCTACCGAGACCGGACGTCACCTGAGCATCGAATGGACGTCCATAGGTTTCGTGGACCGAGTGCGCATGGGGTTCGCGTCCCCCTTCACCCATCACTTCGAGGCTGTCGTCCCTGAGCCCAAGGTCGAGGTGCGTCCCACCGATGTCCTCTACTCGGTGGAGACCTCTCCTGTGGCTGCGGGTCAGACGCTCAGGATGAGTGGCGACCTGCTTCCCGGTCAGGCACCGGAGTTGACCGAGATGATGTCTCGAGGCGAGGACTCCACAGCTACCACCTCGCAGGCCGAGGTCCAGCCGATGCAGGCATCAAGCGAGCCTGCCGAAGACGACTCCACGGACATGACGTGGCTCATAGTGGGGGTACTTGCCCTACTGGCAGCGGTCATCGCTGTGATCGCCGTCTTGCGCATGCGGGCCGGCAACGCAGAGGCAGGCGAAGACATAGAGGACCTGTCCGAAGAAGAGGACGAGGAACCGTTCTAGGCTCCGCCGAGGTAGGCCCTCTTGAGCTCCTCGTTCTCGAGCAGCTCTTGAGCGGTGCCGTCGATGACGACCTGACCGTTCTGCAGCACGTAGCCTCTGTCGGCGATAGAGAGGGCAGCCGTCGCGTTCTGCTCTACGACGAAGACGGAGACCCCTTGTTCGTTTATGGACTGGATGGTGTCGAAAGCCTGGTCCACGAGTGCCGGAGCCAGTCCCATGGAGGGCTCGTCCATGATGATCAAACGAGGCCGACTCATGAGCGCGCGGCCGAAGGCCACCATCTGCTGCTCACCACCGGAGAGCGTGCCTGCGCGTTGGGACTGTCGCTCGTAAACCCTCGGGAAGAGCTCGAAGACCTTCTCGAGGTCTTCTTTGATGTCCGCCGTGTCGGTCCGTGTGTAGGCACCCATCTCCAGGTTCTCCAGGACGGTCAGATGAGGGAACAGGCGTCTGTTCTCCGGGACGGTGGCTATGCCCAGCTTGATGCGCTCGGAGGTGCGTAGGCCGTTTATGACCTCGCCCTCCCAGAAGACCTCGCCACTCGTGGGTCTGACTATCCCTAAGACCGCCTTCATCGTCGTCGACTTGCCGGACGCGTTGCCGCCCAACAGGCAGACGATCTCGCCCTCGAATATCTTGTAGTTGACCTTCTTGAGTATCTCGATACGCCCGTAATGGGTGCGGACGTCACGGAACTCAAGAAGCGGTGTCCGCGCCTCTTCTTCCAAGGTATGCCTCCACAACGGCTGGATCGTCAGCGACCTCTCGAGGGCCTCCTTCTGCGATCTTGATCCCATGGTCCATCGCTATGACGCGGTCGGACGCGCCCATGATGACTTTCATGTCGTGCTCGATCATGAGGATCGTGTACCCGTGCTCACGAAGGTCCTTTATCTGCTGCATGACCTCTAGCGTCTCGGCCGGGTTCATGCCGGCCACTGGTTCGTCGAGCAACAGTATCTTCGGGTCGGATGCAAGCGCCCTTGCGATCTCGAGTCTCCTGCGGTTCGCATACGAGAGCGAGGACGCCGGGTGGGACTGACGAGGGCCGGAGAAGCGTCCGGGGAACATCGCCAGGATCTCCTTGGCCTTCTCGATGGCCTCGGCCTCCTCGCGACGCACGGAGGGCGTGCGGAGCGCAGACCTTATCACTCCCGCCTTCATGTGACCGTGCATGCCGACGAGCACGTTCTCCAGGACGGTCATGTTCGAGAACAACCGGAGCATCTGGAAGGTACGTGAGATGCCCTTGCGGTGTATCTGGTCCGGTCTCAGGCCCGCTATGGACTCACCGCCGAGCAGCACGTCTCCGGAGTCGGGTTCGTAGAGTCCCGTTATCAGGTTGAAGGTGGTCGTCTTGCCACTGCCGTTGGGGCCTATGAGGGAGACGATCTCGCCTTCATGCACCTGGAAGGAGAGCTGGTTGACCGCTTTCAGCCCGCCGAACGACTTGGTGACGTTGCGGACGTCCAGTACCACTTCGGACATCGGCTACACCTCCAGGTCCTGATGGCCTTCTTCGAAATCGAAAAGGCGCTGGCGGGTACGTTCCTGCTCCCTCGGGTCTTCTTCGTGCACCTCGCGCCGCCACAGGGCGTTGGGCAGAAGACCCTCAGGCCTGAAGATGACCATCACGACTATGACTATGCCGAACAGCAGCATCCTGTAACGGTCGAAGTCCTGCTGCAAGGCGGATTGCACGCCGGGCATGAAGTCGCTGCCCATCGCCGCAGGGATCCAAGTGGTGAAGGTCTGGCGGATGACCTCGGGCGTCATGTCCAGCACGACCGCACCCGCGATGGCTCCCGGTATCGATCCCATGCCACCCAGCACGACCATGCATACCACGATCGCCGACTGCCAGAACACGAAGTACGTCGGGTTTATGAACTGCTGGTAGTAGGCGAATATCGCGCCTGCGAGCCCTGCGATGGCAGAACTCATCACGACTGCGAGCATCTTGGCCCTGGTGGAGTGGATCGAGGAATGGTTGGCCGCGATCTCGTCCTCGCGCAGCGCGTTCCACGCCCTGCCTATCCTCGAGTTCTTGATGTTGGCGAGCATCGCGACGACCAGGACGACCGCGAACAGCAGCATGTAGTAGAACTCTATCGGCTTGTCAGCGACCCACCCGAAGATGTTGGGCGGGTATATCCCCGGGATACCGCCCGGACCATTGGTCACGGACTCCCAGTTGTTGAAGACGATGCGGGTGATCTCGCCGAAGGCCAGCGTCACGATGGCCAGGTAGTCTCCTCGCAAACGGAGCGTCGGGAAGGAGAGCAGGAAGCCGACGAACATGGACAGTCCCATCGCCAGCAGGATGATGACCCAGAAGTTCCAGTGGATGCCCAGACGCGGCGAGGACAATATCGCCGTGGTGTAAGCGCCTATCGCGAAGAACGCGATGTATCCGAGGTGCAGGAGTCCGGTCTCGCCGAGGACGAGGTTGAGACCCAAGGCAAGTAGCACATACACGAGTGTCCTCGTGCCGAGTCTGAGCCACAACGTCTCCATGAGCCCCGCCTGCTCCAACAGGGGGAAGGCGATGGCCCCGACCAATGCAAGAACGACATAGATCCAACGAGGGGCACGTCTGAGAGAGGTGGCTGCGGAGGAGAAGAGGTTCGCCATGACGCTACACCTTCTCCGTTATGTGCTCGCCGAGTATCCCAGACGGGCGGAACATGAGGATGATCATGAGCACCGTGAAAGAGATCGCCGGCTGCCACTTCGATGCGAACTGGACGTCGCCGTATATCAGGAAGACTATCGCTGCGGCCAGCAGCAACACGTTGCCCAGCGTCAGCCGCAAGGCGTGACGTGCCGAGACGTCCAGCAGCGCATCCGTGCGCTCGCCCAGGACCCTTTTTATCGCGAAGACGGGTGCCAGGCGATAGATGCGGTTCAATTCCTTCTCGTACTCGGGCGTGCGGAGGTCTTCTGTCACGTGGGCCAACCTCTGGCTGGGGGCACGGAAGACCTGGACGTAGAGTCCTACGGCTAGCCCGGCTACGAAGATCCAAGCCAGCCAACCGAGCGTGAGGCCCACGCCCCAGTTCTCGGCTATGCCGAGGATGAGGGAGCCGATCACAGCGCCCGGTATGTTGCCTATCCCGCCCAGGACGGCTGCGGTGAACGCCTTGAGCCCGTAGAGGAATCCGGTGTCGTACTGGAGCGAGCCGTAGTACATGGCCACCAAGAAGCCACCGATGGCGGCGAGAGCGGAGCCGATGATGAACGTGAAGGAGATGGTCTTGTTCGTCTCGATGCCCATCATCTCGGCCGCTTCCATGTCCTGGGAAGTGGCTCTCATCGCCTTGCCCATCCGGGTGCCCTTGACGATGTAGGTGAGTATCCCCATCAGCAACAAGGATATGCCGATGATCACGAACTGGAGGATGCGGATGCGCACGCCGAAGACGGTGACGAAGCCGGTCGGCACCACTGCTGTGGGCATGACTATCGGCTCAGGGCCGAAGATAATGATCAGCACGTTCTGGAGGATGATCGAGACACCGATGGCCGAAAGAAGCGGTATGATGCGCGATTTCCCTCGCAAGGGCCTGTAAGCGACCCGTTCGACCGCCCATCCCAGCGCCGAGGTGAGCACCACCGACGCCACCACCGCCAATGCGAAGACCCCGATCTTGGTCGCGAGCGGGGTGTCTGCGTCCACCGACATCAGAACGATGGTGGTAGCGGCGATATATCCACCCACGGTGAAGATCTCACCGTGGGCGAAGTTGATGAGTTCCAGCACGCCGTAGACCATCGTGTAGCCCAAGGCTATCAGCGCGTATATCATGCCCACGGTGACACCTGAGACCGTGAGCCCGAAGAAGTGTTCGAAGCTCATCCAGACCTTCCGACCGATCAGATGCGTGTACAGCGGCCGCATTCTCGCCGACTTCTGCTGCAAGCAGTCAGCCGAACGCAAACTCTATCAGAGCAGGCGGATGCTAGCAAAGCGTCCACGGTATGGACGTCGGTCGGTGGCGGTCGGAACTCCGATGGCTGCATGCATGAGTGGGGTGTCGCGGCGATGCGACGTGCTGCGACAATGGTCGACACGGGGCGTATAATCCTCACTACGGCTGTGACTCGAGTTCCAGAGGGGGGACTCCAACTCCAGCACGAACAGCAGTGCGCGCGTTCGGTCGTGCGCTGCCGTTCCGCGACGTGAAGCATCGGGAGGCGGAGGGGTGAGATGCACGATGGACGCGAGGGCAAAAGGAATGGCAAGGGTGACCCTACTATGGTCGCTGCTTGTGTTGGTGACCCTATTGACGGCATCGGCTTCGGTATCTGCCGCCGGACTGAAGGTCGCGCAAGGTACCGTGACCGATGCGGACACGGGCGACCCTATCAAATATGCCCAGCTCGAACTCGGCTACTACAACACGGGGACCGGTCAATGGATGCTTGACGGTTCCGACTGCACGCTTGCCGACGGCGTATATGAGTTATACGACGTGTTCGCTCATGGAGCGGGTGAATACAAGGTCTTCGCCCGTGCTCCCAAGTACGTGTCGCAAGAGACCACTGCCAGCTGGGACGGTTCATCCACGCTCACCATAGACTTCGAACTCGAACCTGCCAAGGAAGTCGCAGAAGGCACCATCACAGATGCGGACACGGGCGACCCCATCGAGGAAGCCTCCGTCCAACTCTACTACCACGAGACGGAAAGCAGTGAATGGCTGGAGGTCCACAACGCCGACACTCACGTCGACGGCACATACGTACTCTACGACGAGATGGGCTACGGCGCAGGCGAGTACAAGTTCCTGGCGGACGCTTCGGGTCATGAGCCGCAAGAGACCATCACCAGCTGGGACGGCTCTTCCACCCTCACCGTGGACTTCGAGTTGGAACTCTCCGACAAGGTCGTGCAAGGCACCGTGACAGATGCAGATACCGGCGACCCTCTCGAAGGCGCTTGGGTCGAACTTTACTACTACGACGCGGCGCATACTCGATGGCTCTATGAAGGTTATACCTATGCAGGCGCGAACGGGGCGTACGCACTCGTCGACGAGTATGGCTTCGGTGTGGGCACGTACAGATGCGAGGCCAGCGCTTCCGGATACATATCCCAAGAAGAGGTCGGTAGTTGGGACGGCACCACGACACTCCTCATGGACTTCGCACTCGAGCCGGATTACTCCTACGACACCACGCCTCCCGTGACGACCTCCGACGTGATGTCCGAGCCTTATCCCGGTCTGGCCACGATAACGCTCACCGCCACGGATGTGGCAGGATCGGGGGTCGCCGACACCCACTACGAGTTGGACGGGAGTGCGACCGTCACATACACCGCCCCCATAGAAGTGGGGGACCTGGGAGAGCACACCATCGTCTACTGGTCGGTGGACAAGGCGGGCAACACGGAGAGCAAGAACACCGAGACCTTCAGGGTGGATGCCGCTGAGAAGAGCTTCGTGGTCATAGCGGGCACCACTCGCTACACCACGGCAGTGGAGGCCTCCAAGCATGCGTACGAGAGCGGTGCCGCCACGGTCATCGTGGCCACAGGAGTGAATTGGCCCGACGCCCTCGGCGGGGCAGCGCTCGCGGGAGCGGTCGACGGCCCCCTGCTCCTCACGACCAAAGATGCCGTCCCCTCCGCCGTGTTGGACGAGATAGATCGTCTGGGCGCCACGGACGCATACATCCTGGGCGGTGAGGGTGCGGTCTCGAAAGCGGTGGAGGACACGCTCGATTCCAAGCTCTCGGGCACCGTCACACGCCTTTGGGGGGCGAACCGTTACGGCACGGCCGATGCTGTCGCCGACGAGGTCATAGAACTGGCGGGTGCGTCCTTCTCAGGTAACGCTTATATCGCCACGGGCGCCAACTTCCCCGACGCTTTGGGTGCATCGCCTCTGGCTGCCTCCTCGGTCACGCCCATATTGCTCGCACCCATCGACGGCACGCCTCATATACCGGCCGAGGTGGACTCTGCCGTCATCTTAGGAGGCGAAGGCGCCGTGACGGCCAAGACCGAGGCGGACGTGAAAGCGACCCTCGGTGCAGCGAACGTGGACCGCATCGGTGGAGCCGACCGTTACGAGACTGCTGCGATGATCGCAGAGCACGGTGTGGCAGAAGGCATGCACTGGGATGGTGTGGGCATCGCTACGGGGGCTGCTTTCCCCGATGCCCTCTCCGGCGGAGCGATGCTTGGCAGCATCGACAGCGTGTTGCTGCTCACGCCTCCCACCACTCTTGCATCTGCCGCACAGGAGCGTCTTGCAGACAACAAGGACGCCATAGACACCGTCCATTACATAGGAGGTACGGGCGCCGTCAGTCAGGGAGTACGAGATGAGGTCCAGCAGAGCATCGAATGACTCCTCGACGAGCGTACTGTCGTGCTTCAGCTGAGCGGGTGAGAAGAGCGAAGGTCCGGGACATCCTCCCGGGCCTTCGACTCTGGGACGGTGGATGCTCCGGAGTCCGAGAACGTGAAGAGGGCCGGATCGCTCCGGCCCTCTTCGAAGAAACACATCCGTGCTTACGTCACCCGAGATAAGTCCAGGTGCCGTCCTTGTACTCGAAGCGCGGGATCAGGCTGGGTCCACCGCCGCCGGGGACGGAGACGTCGCCCTTCTCGTCGAACGTGAGAGTGCCCTGGACGCCGTCGTACTCGATCTTGTGGAGTGCGTCGATGATGTCGGCACCCTCGAGCGAGCCGGCCTCCTGGATGGCGGTCACGAGCGCACCGAGACCGTCGTAGTTGTTCTCTGCGTACGGGCCGGGCTTCTCGCCGGTGGCCTCTTCGAACTTGGCAGCGAAGTCCTCATAACCGGGCATGGCCTCCTGCGCGAAACCACCGAACGTGCAAAGAGCGCCTTCGACGTTGGCGGCACCGCCGGCCTCGTCACCGATCTCGTCGGACTTGATGCCGTCGCCGCCCATGAAGCGGACGTCGAGACCGGC
>CAYWAF010000024.1:0-17912 GCA_964456355.1 uncultured Eubacteriales bacterium
CGGTCCTCCGACTCGGGGTCCTCAGCGAACTGCTCCATCTCCTCTGCAGACTCATCCACAAGATGCCTCATGACGGTCTCCAAAGTACGCCTGGAGACCGTCACGTTCTCCGCCTTGGCTATGAGCTGCACCAGGTAGCGCCGAGACATGTGATACCACAGCCAGCGCCAGGCGAAGAAGAGCCCCACGCCAGCGACCGCGGCTATCACCACGCCGACAGCTATCCACCCTAAAGGCGACACAGGTCAGTCCGGCCTCCTGCCCACCGATGCTCCGAAGACGTCTTCTGCGGGTCTCAGCACTCCTCGCGCTTGTCGAGGACGCGCTTGGCTTTGCCTGCGGTACGCTCTATGGTCCCAGGCTCGACCAGAGTGACCTTCACATGCAGTCCGATGACGCCATACAGACGCTCTGCCACATGCTTCGTGAAGTTCACCATGTCTGCCATGATATCTGAAAAGACCTCTTCGGCCACTTCGATCCTGACCTCCATGTCGTCAAGACCATGCTTGCGGTCGACGACGATGAGGTAGTGCGGGCGGATCCCCTCGATCTTGAAGAGCACGTCCTCGATCTGGCTCGGGAAGACGTTGACGCCCCGGATGATGAGCATGTCATCGGTACGCTGTCGCACCTTCCGCATCCGAGCGAGCGTGCGCCCGCACTCACACGGCTCCGTCGTGACGGTTGTCATGTCGTGTGTGCGATAGCGCAACACGGGGAACGCCTCTTTCGTGAGAGAGGTGAAGACGAGCTCGCCCTCCTCCCCCTCCGGCACCGGCTCACCCGTCTGAGGGTCGACGACCTCCCACAGGAAGTGGTCTTCGTTGATGTGCAGACCACAGCGGCATTCACACTCTCCCGACACACCGGGTCCCATGACCTCGGAAAGTCCGTAGTTGTCGGTCGCCTGTATCCCCAGCTTCTCCTCGATCTCCTGACGAGCGGCCTCGCTGCACGGCTCCGCTCCGAAAAGCCCCAACCGGAGCGGAAGGTCCGCGAAGTCCACACCCATCGACTCCGCCACTTCAGCGATGTAGAGCGCATAACTGGGCGTGGAAACCAGGACGGTGGTGCCGAAGTCCTGCATCATCATTATGTGACGCTCCGTGTTGCCGGCACTGGCCGGAATCACCGTTGCGCCCACGCGCTCCAGCCCGTAGTGCATGCCGAAGCCGCCAGTGAACATGCCATACCCGAAAGCCATCTGAGCCCTGTCGGCATGATGCACGCCGGCGGCCGAGGCCACTCGTGCGGTGAGCTCGGTCCAGGTGGCGATGTCACCTTTCGTGTAGCCGACGACTATCGGCTTGCCCGTCGTGCCGGACGAGGAGTGTATGCGCACCACGTCATCGAGCGGGACGGCGAAAAGACCGAAGGGGTATGTGTCTCGCAACGCAGTCTTGTCCGTGAACGGCAGTCTGGTCACGTCTTCGAGAGAGCGGATGTCCTTCGGCTTGATGCCGATGGCATCGAAGGCCTCCTTGTAGTAAGGGACACGCTCGTAGACCCAGGCCACGGTGGAACGGAGTCTGCGCAGTTGTAGTTCTCGAAGCGCTGGCCTGGGCATGCTCTCGTACTCGGAGTTCCATATAGGCATGGCGCCCCTACCCCCTTCTGTCCTGTCTTCTCTCGCTCATCAGTAACCTTCTTTCTGCCATGCGCCCAGATAGATCAGCCGTACATCGTCGTCGGACAAAAGGTCTTTGGAATCACCCGACAATACGATCTGTCCCGTGCGCAGGACATACCCGCGATCGGAGTGCCTCAGCGCTATCTTCGCATCCTGCTCCACCAGAAGGATGGTGAGCCCTCTCTCGCGGAGAGCGTCGAGGACACTGAAGATCTCGGTGATGATCTTGGGTGCGAGTCCCAGAGAGGGCTCGTCGAGCAGCAGGAGGCGCGGACGCGACATCAAGGCACGGGCGATAGCGAGCATCTGCTGTTCACCACCTGAGAGCGTGGCTGCGGGTTGCTCCTCCCTCTCCGCCAGAACAGGGAAGAGTTCGTGGACCATCGCAAGACTCTCCTCGAACCCCTTCGCTGCATCGCGGTCACGCCTGCGGGCGTACGCGCCCAGGGTGAGGTTCTCTCGCACCGTCATCGGTCCGAAGAGCCTGCGCCCCTCCGGGACCAGAGCAAGCCCTTTGCGCACCGACTCCTCGGCAGGCCTGCCGGAGATCTCCTCTCCTGCGAAGGTCACGCTCCCCTTCCACGCCGGGAGAAGCCCGACTATCGTCTTGAGGAGGGTGGACTTGCCGGCCCCGTTGGCACCGATGAGCGTGACTATCTCTCCGGGCGCCACTCGCAAAGAGACGTCCTCCAGCACGGCGACCCGGCCATACCCCGAGCACACCCCGTCCACCGTGAGGATGTCGCGTGTCTCACTCATCTTCAGGCTCCCCTAGATATGCCTCCACCACGGCAGGGTCCTTCTGTATCAGGAGAGGCGGACCTTCAGCTATCTTTCGACCTTCGTTCAAGACCACTATCTCATCGGATATCTCCATCACCAGACCCATGTCGTGCTCGACGACGACGAGGGTCACTCCCCTGTCCCTGATCCTGTATAGGACCTCAGCCAGTCTTGCGGTCTCCACCGCATTGAGCCCTGCGGCCGGCTCATCCAACAACAGCAGACGTGGGCCTGTGGCCATGGCGCGAGCGATCTCGAGCGCCCGCCTCATGCCGTGTGGCAAGTCTGCTGCATACGCCCCGGCACGGTCCTCGAGACCGACGACCCGAAGCAGGCGCTCAGACTCCTCTTCCACCCACCGCTGTTCGCGGATGGTTGCGGGAAGACGCAGCGCAGCTGCGAGCATGCCGCTCTTCGTCTGGGGATGGAAGCCGACCATCACGTTCTCCAGCGCGGTCATCTCCTCGAACAACTGCGTGTTCTGGAACGTGCGCGCGATGCCCATCCGTACGATCTTGTGGGCAGGGACCTCGGCGAGGTCCTGCCCATCGAAGAGGACTTCGCCCGAATCCGCCTGCTCGTATGCGGTGAGCAGATTGAACAGCGTGCTCTTGCCTGCACCGTTGGGGCCGATGAGGGCTTTGATCATCCCCTCATGGACCTCGAAGGTGACGTCGTCCAGGGCGGTCAGGCCACCGAAGTGCTTGGTGATGCCCGATACCTGCAGAAGGCTCATCCGGCATCACCGCCTTCGCCATCGAAAGACCTCCGGGCAGAGAAGCGGCGAATAGCCCCGGCGACGCCACCCGGCAAGAAGAGCATTACCAGGATGATCACCAGGCCGTAGATGTCGGTCTGCCAGTCCTGGAGGAACGAGGCCACGGAGTCGGGAATGCCGGGAACGATCGAGTCTATGTAAGGCAACAAGGAGAGCAAGACCGCTGCGACAAGGGGGCCCGCTATCGAACTCGTGCCTCCGAGGACCGTCATGGCGACCAGGATTATCGAGTAATGCAGAGTGAACACGCTCGGAGAGATGAAGCCGATCAGGTGCGCGTAGAGTGAGCCCGCTATCCCCGCCATGAGTGCGGAGGCGACGAAGACCTGGACCTTGAGGCGCACGATGTCCACTCCACAGGCCTTCGCACCGGACTCCGAGCCGTGCAGGGCACGCATGGCTCTTCCGGGTCGCGCGTGCACGATGTTGTAGACGAGGAGGGTCGCCAGGATGCAGACCCCCCATACCAGCCAGAAGTTCTGCTGTGGTGTCTTGAACTCGAAGGCACCGATGGAGGCGAACGGGATCCCTCTGAAGCCGTCGACGCCTCCGGTGAGAGGCTCGGCCTCCACGAACGCGACGAACATGATCTCCCCGAAGCCCAATGTCGCCATCGCAAGATAGTGACCTTTGAGCCGTAGGCTCGGAAGTGCCAGAAGCAAGCCGCCCAACGAAGCCAGGAGAGCCGCCACCGCGAAGCCTGCGATCCATGGCCAACCGAGGCGGACGGTGACGAACGCCGACGCATACGCACCTATCCCGACGAAAGCAGCATGCCCCAACGATATCTGACCGGCATATCCGAACAGCAGAGCAAGCCCGACCACGACCAGCACATCGATTCCCACCAATGTGAAGATCTTGAGCAGATACCTGTCGTCGACCAGCAGCGGCAGCGCCATGAGGAGTGCGGCTGGCGCGGCGAAGACGAGTGTCCTTTTCAGAGCTGCAGGCATCAGACCTTCTCCTTGGTCTTCTTGCCGAACAGTCCCTGTGGCCTGATGAAGAGCACCAGAAGAAGGACGAGCAGCGCTATGGCGTCTTTGTAGGTCGATGAGAGGAAGGCCACGGAGAGACTCTCTATCAGTCCGAGCAGAAGACCGCCCGCCACCGCAGCGACGGGGCTGCCCAGACCTCCCAGGATCGCTGCAGCGAACCCTTTGATGCCGATGGTGGTGCCTCCGTTGAAGACGGTCTGGGTGAGAGGCGCCGTGGCAGCCCCTGCCAGGGCTCCCAACATCGCAGCAAGGCCGAAGGAAGCCGTGACCATGAGACGGGCATCAACGCCGACCAGCCGGGCTCCCTCCCGGTCGATGGCGCACGCACGCATCCCTCGACCGAAGGCGGTCTTGCGGTAAAGGAACGTCAGCGCCAGGACCGTGGCGAAAGTGATGCCCCATATCCAAAGGGTCTGACGCTCTATGGCAGCACCGGCGATGGAGATGGATGCGCCCTCTGAGAAGGGCGGCAAGGGCAGTTCGTCAGGGCCCATGCCATGACGAGCCAGTGACTGGAGGAGTATCGACCCACCGACCGTGATGATGATGAGGGACAGGGTGTCCCCGTCCTCTTTCGGCCGTATCGCAAGAAGTTCGAAGACCACCCCCACCGCGGTGGTCGCAAGGACGCCGAAGAGCACAGCAGCAGGAAGAGGAAAGCCGATGGAGTCCAAGGCGAGCACGCTGAGCATCCCGCCGAGCATGAAGAACTCGCCTTGGGCGAAGTTGATGATGCCTGTGGAAGCGAAAACGATGGTGAAGCCCAAGGCGACCAAAGCGTATATGGAGCCGTTCTTGAGGCCTGCCACTATGAACTGGAGAAGTTCAGCGCTTCCCATCCGTCGTGCTTCCTGCTTCCTCGCATGGAACGGGGCCGGGCGCGTGCAGCACCCGGCCCCTGTTCATCTACTGCTTACTCGACCAACGTCCACTCGCCGTTCTCTACCTTGTAGAGGACGAGGTCGTCCTCGGACAGACCGTTGTGGTCTGTATCGGAGAAGGTGAACGTCCCGCCGATGCCGACGAAGCCATCGGTGGCCTCTATGGCGTCACGAAGCTCTGCGGGGGTGAATCCCTCGTCGAGGGTCTTCGCCGCCTCCACGATCAGGTACAGCGCGTCATAGGCATGACCCGAGAAGGTGCTCGGAGCCTCGCCGTACTTCTCCTCGTAGCGATCGATGAAGCTCGTCGCCACGTCATAGCCCTCGGTGCCCTCACCGTAGGCTTCGGGAAGGAGTATCTTGCCTGCCGGGAAGATGAACCCCTCGGCGGCCGTACCGGCGCCCTCGATGAACTCCTTGCGGGCGTTGCCGTGGCTGCCGTAGAGCGGCAGGTCTATCTGGAGCTGCTCCTTGTTCTTGGCCACGACTGCTGCACCACTGCCTGCCGACCACATGACGATGGCCTGGGCATCGGTGCCCTTGATCTTGGTCAACTGAGCAGTCATGTCGGTGTCGCCGGGGTTGAATGACTCGTTAGCGACGATCTCTATGCCGAAGTCACCGACGTTCTCCTCGATGACGGAGACGCCGTCCTTGCCGAATCCACCGGAGTCGGCGATCACGGCTATCTTCGTGATGCCCTCGTCCTGGAGATGCTTGAGCAGGAACGGCACGACCAAGGTGTTGGACCACGGGGTCTGGAAGACCAGCGGGTCGAAGTTCGCAGTGACCACCGTTCCGCCTGCCATGGAGACCTGCGGGATCCCGGCACGGTCCACATCGCCGCGCATAGCCATCGTCTGACCAGTGCCGGTGGCTCCGATGATGGCCACGACCTCGTCCTGTTCGATCAGCTTGCTGGTGGCAGTGACTGCCTGAGCCTCATCGGTGGCGTCGTCTTCGATGATGACGACGAGCTCGTGCCCGTTGATGCCACCTTCATCGTTGATGCGCTCGACCTCCATCTCGATGGCGTTCTTCTCCGGCTCACCGAGACCGGCGTATGCGCCGGTGAGTGATATCACGGCACCGACGACGACCGGTTCTTTCGTCCCGTCGGTCCCGGTATCCCCTCCCCCTTCCTCGGTGGTCGACGTACAGCCTGCCAACGGGATGACCGCAAGCGCGACCACGAGAACGAGGGCGAGGGCAAGCCTACTGATAAGCGAACCCTTCATCTCTCCTTACCTCCTTCATTGAGTACGCGCCGTCGGAACAGCGATCCCCCACCTCCGTTGCCGGAGATACCGACGGCCTTACGTCGAAACGAGCGCCTTGCCGCTTCAACCGTCCCTGCCACTTCCCTATGCGCCTCACCTCCGATAGAACGTGCCGCATCAAACCTCGGCTATCTCCTCTTGCGAAACCAGATGGACCGGTCGGTCGCTCAGCATCTCCAGCGCCCGGTCCACATCCGAGACGTTCAAGACCACGTATGTGGATATCAATGAATAGACGTACTCCATGTTCACACCCGCGTCGGAGACGACGCGGAGCGCTTGCGCAAGACTTCCCGGCTCGTCAGGAAGCTCGAGACAGATGACCTCGCTCTCCTTGACGGTGAAGCCGGCATCCTTGAGAGCGGCCAGCCCGCGTTCGGGATCATCGACCACGAGACGCACGATGCCGTATTCGGCTGTGTCAGAGACGGAGAAGCCTCGGATGTTGACCCCTGCATCACCGAGAGCGCCGGTCACCTCACTCAGTCGGCCTGCCTTGTTCTCGACGAACACGGCCAGTTGCCTCACCTTGCTCATGATGCACACTCCTCCCCCTCCAAGCATGCGCGACGCCCCATCTCGAAGGCCTTGAGGTTCGCCTCCACCGTCTTCGGTGGGACTCGCGCCGATATCACCTCTACCCATCGGCTTTCAGGGAAGTCGAGTCCCACCGACAGAGCCCCCATCAACACGATGTTGGCCGACTTGGGGCTACCGGCCTCACATGCCGTCTGGTCGGCATCTATGAATATGGCCCCCTCTGAGCTCAAGCGGGCTTCGAGGTCTTCGGGCATGGAGGCCTTGCCTAACAGGACAGGCAGCGGCTCGATGATCCTGTTGTTGACCATCAGCCGACCTTCCGGACGCAGGTAGTGCAGGTAGCGTGCAGCCTCCAGCATCTCGAAAGCGACGAGGTGGTCGGCGCGACCGGGATCGGTGATCGGAGAGGCCACCGACTCGCCGAAGCGGACGACCGTGTTCACCGAGCCGCCCCTTTGCGCCATCCCGTGGACCTCGGAGAGCTTGACGTCGAGACCGGAGGCGGCTGCGACCTTCGCCAGGACGTCTGCTGCCAGTATGGTGCCCTGGCCGCCGACTCCCGCAAGCATCACCGTGGTAGCGCTCATCACACACCTCCGGTGTCACATGCAGGACCCACGGGCTGTATGGCATCGAACCTGCAGACCTGGACGCAATCGCCGCATCCTACACACAACGAGACGTCGATGGAGGCCTTGCCGTCCTCACGAAGGGCGATGGCCGGACAACCCAGTCGCACGCAGGCGCCGCACGCCGTGCACGCTTCCTCGTCCACCGCTACCGGCGAATCCTCATGCTTGATGATGAGGGCGCAGGGGGCCTTGAAGACTATGACTCCCAGGTCTTCGCGAGAGGTCTCTTCACGCAGGACGCGCTCGGCCTCTGCCAAGTCATGAGGGTCTGCCTCGACCACCCGCTCGATGCCCATGGAGGCGCAGAGCGCGCGTATGTCGATCTCTGTGGTCTGCTCCCCCATCAAGGTCTTGCCCATCATCGGATTCCCTTGATGACCGGTCATGGCAGTGATCCTGTTGTCGAGGATGAGCACGGTCCCGCTGCCGGCGTTGTATGCGATGTGCGCCAAACCCGTGATTCCGCTGTGAGCGAAGGTCGAATCCCCGATGACGGCGACGATGGGCCTCTTGCCGACATCGCAGCCGGAGAGCGCCATGCCATGCATCATCCCGATGCTCGCCCCCATGCAGACGCAACTGTCCATCGAGGAGAGAGGAGGCGTGGCGCCCAGCGTGTAGCAGCCGATGTCCCCGGTCACGACCGCCTTCAACTTCCTCAAAGTGTAGAAGACGCCCCTGTGCGGACAGCCAGGGCACATGAGCGGTGGGCGGGCGGGAAGGTCTCCGATCGCATCCCTGAGTGCAGGCCTCTGCTCTCCGAACGCTTCGGCCACCTTGCCGGGCGAGAGTTCGCCGGCGACAGGGAGCGGAAGTGGTTCTGTCTCGATACCCAGTGCAGCCAGTGAGCGCTTCAGATACGTGTCCGCCTCCTCGACGACGTACAGATGCTCCACTTTCGACGCGAACTCTTCGAGTCGCGCCTTAGGCAAGGGGAAGGATAGGCCGACCTTGAAGACCGACGCATCGGGCAGCGCTTCACGAACGTACTGATAACAGACGCCGGAGGTGACTATCCCCACACTGACATCGCGCATCTCCTCACGGTCGAGATCGGTGGTCTCAGACCATTCGGCGAGTCTCGTCATCCGGGCATCCAGCTCCACGCGTCGCTTGCGCGCGTTAGAGGGAAGCATGAGCCATTTCGCAGGCTCGCTCTCGTAAGAGGGCGTCGCATCCTGCTGCGCACGCTCCCCTACCTCGACCAGGCCCTTCGAGTGCGCTATCCGCGTCGTGCTCCGGACGATGACCGGCAGGTCGAAGCGCTCCGACATCTCGAAGGCCTGCATCGTGAACTCACGGGCCTCGGCGCTGTCAGAAGGCTCCAAGACCGGTATGTGTGCGAAGGGTCCCCAGTTGCGGGAGTCCTGCTCGTTCTGAGAGGAATGCATCCCGGGATCGTCTGCCGCGAGGATGACCAAGCCACCTCGAACGCCTGTGTATGCCAAGGTGAACAGCGGGTCGGCCGCCACGTTGACGCCGACGTGTTTCATGGTGGCCAGGACGCGCGCGCCACCCATGCTCACCCCTGCGGCGACCTCCAGAGCGACCTTCTCGTTGGGCGCCCATTCAGCTCGGATGTCAGGAAGTCTTGCGAAAGACTCCAGGGTCTCCGTGGAGGGGGTGCCGGGGTAGCCCACGCCGACCACGGCGCCTGCTTCCCAGGCGCCTCGGGCGACTGATTCGTTCCCGGATAGCAGAGTCGCCGACACTGGGCCCCTCCCCTGTCCTCTCAGAGCGTTCCGGATAGGAATTGGACGAATGATAACACAGTAAAATGCCTGTTTGTGGTAGGAATTCGCTCTGAGCCTCACATACGCATCCGCGGCGATGCCCCCGTGAAACCCGCGAGGACAAGACCAGAGCACCGGAAGACTAGGGAAACGACCTACGGACGCGTGGCCCCGACGTAGTCGTTGCGGCTGGATATCCTCTCCAGAAGAGAGGAGACCTGGACGCGCTGTCCCGTCTGAGGCGCATGGAGAAAATCGCCTCCACCTGCATAGATGCCCACATGATGGATGCGTCCGGGGTCACCACCGTACCCGAAGAAGACGAGGTCGCCGGGGAGCAGGAGGTCCAGTCGGTCGGCGGGTATCCTGGCACCGACGTTGTATTGCTGCCGACTGGTCCGTGGAAGGGGGATGCCTATCTTCCTGTAGATGTATTGCACGAGTCCGGAGCAGTCGAAGCCTGCTGGGCTCGTTCCACCCCATACATATGGGACGCCCACGTACTGCAGGCCGACCGTCAGCGCTTCCGGATGCCCCTCACCCAGAGAACCCGGATCGACGGGGGTGGGAGAGCCCGAGGATCCGATCAGTGCTGCTTGTGCCTTCTTCGCAGCCTCCGCCGCCAGACGCGCCCTCTCGGCCGCAAGACGCTCTTGGCGCTCTTGTTCCTCCTTCACAAGACGAGCGATCTCGTCGTTGAGCCCGTCCAGGTACTCTGCCTGTTCGGCGACCGCCTGCTCCATCTCGCGTTTCTTGACCTTGGCCTGGTCCCTCAGCAAGACCTGTTCGGCCTCGCGGCGCTCCAAGGACTCCTCTGCCTTCTCCACCTTCTCCTTGGCAGCCTTCACTGCTGCCACGAGCTCGGCATCGTTGCGATTGATGCGTCGCAGCCAATCCATCCGGGTCAAGAAATCCTGGAACGTGGTCGTGCCGAGCAAGACATCCAATATGTCCACGCTGCCTGTTCGATATATCCCTGCAGCCCTGTCTTCCAATTGTCTCCTGGCTTCGGAGAGTTCTTTTTCGGCAGCGATGAGCTCGCGCCGGACATCGGCTATCTCGTCCCGGGTCTTCTGAAGCTCGGCGGTGATGGCAGCGTATTCCTCGGTGCGCAACTCCAACTGGGCTTGGAGTTCGTCGAGTTGGGCCTGAGCCGCTGCGGCCTCTTCCTTCTTGGCCTCTATCTCAGGCGTGCTAGGCTCAGCGGCCGCTATCAGTGGGGTCGTCAGAAGAAGAACGGCGAGAGCCGCTGCGAAGATCCGGAGGATTTTCCCGGTCCTGAGCCGCACTTTGCCTCCTGCTGCGTCATATACTGCGATCAAGGCGGGCGGGCGCCGTCGCCACGCTCGGCGTGTTCTCATGATATCATACATGGTTGGTCTTTCCCCTGCTCCGTAGCGGAAACGCTCACGGTGTCGGAGGCCCGAGATGAAACGCAGCATCTATCGCAGCTCAGTCGTACAAATACTTGCTGTAGCGCTCCTTTTGAGCACCACGGGTGTTCTGTCCGCTACCCCTGCCGACTCCGGTCAGACCCTCGACGAGGCCACGGCGAAAGCCATCGAGCTCGAGAAACAGATAGACGACCTCCGCGGTGAACAGATCGCCATCGAAGAGCGCATCTCCGTGACCAACCTGCGGATATTCCGCCAACAAGAACTCCTGGCCGCATCCCGACGCAGCCTACGGGAAGCGCGCGAAGAGTATCGCCAGCGCCTCGTCCGCATCTACAAATCGCGCACCACGCCTTTGACGCTCCTGTTGGGTGCAGAGAGCCTTTCGGATCTCTACGCGCGTGCTGTTATGCTGAGCCGGATAGTGGAGAAGGACCGCCTCGCTTACGAGAACGCCGCCATCGCCTCGGCCGAAGCGGCATACCAAGCCGCACTCCTAGACGAACTGAAGGCCCAGGACGTCCAGCTCCGACAGGTCAAAGCGAACCGTCTCGACGAGCTGGAGAAGGCCTTGGCCGAGCAGAAGGAGATCATCGACGAACTCTCTGCCCAGCAACGGCTCTTGGTCGAGGAGACGCGGGCGACCATCTCGTTGACCCGTCAGCAGTGGAAAGACAGCTCACTTCCCACCGACATGGTCCCGGCCCTGAAGCCTGCCATAGTAGAACCGCATGCCGAGACCTACTTGACCAGCGAACATCATCCCGATCACTTCAGGACCACCGGCAAGACCATGGTCGCCGTGTGTTCGTGGTATGGCAACGAGTTCCACGGTCGCTTCACGGCCTCAGGTCAGATCTTCAACCAGGACGACCTGACGTGTGCCTCCCGCACTCTGCCGTTCGGGACATGGCTCGCGCTCACCCGAGGCGACAGACGTGTGATCGTGGTGGTGACGGACCGCGGTCCGTTCGTGGAGGGACGCGACCTCGACCTCTCACGCAGAGCCGCTCGCGAGCTCGGCTTCTCCGGAGTGGAGCCCGTGCAGGTCGAGTTCGTCGAGCCGTTGGATTAGCAGACACGCCACTTCAGACAGACTACGCTTACGGGCTGCACCTCATCCGATCTCAGGTGACGTGGATGAGAGAGGCTATCTTCGCGTCTCCGAGCTTCGCCCGCCCGCCGAGGAAGTCGAGCTCGATGAGGAAGCTGAAGCCGGCGATCTTGGCACCCGTGCTCATCGCGAGCTTGGCCTTGGCGGCAGCCGTGCCACCGGTGGCCAGAACGTCATCGACGATCAACACCACATCGTCGGAGGAGATCGCATCCAGATGCATCTCCAAAGAGTCCGTCCCGTACTCCAGTTCATATTCGGCACTCGTCGTCTGCCAAGGGAGCTTCCCGGGCTTCCTTGCAGGCACGAACCCGGCGCCCAACTTGTAGGCGAGCGCACCTCCGAAGATGAACCCCCGCGCCTCTGCGCCGAGCACCTTCGTCACGCCGATTTCCTCATACTCCGAAGCCAGCACGTCCACGGCTCGTCTGAAAGCATTTGCGTCCGCTAACAGTGGTGTGATGTCTTTGAACACTATCCCCTCTTTGGGAAAGTCCGGGATGTCCCGTATGTAGCTACTCAGGTCCTCCACGTGAATCCTCCTTCACCGATAGGGATCTGCATCCTTCGTCAGACCACTGCTCTCGACAATGCCTTCAACTGTGACTCCGTCCCCAAAGCCACCAGCCTGTCGCCTGCGTTCAATACCGTATCAGAGGACGGATTGGTGTTGACCGAACCGCTGGAGTCCTGGATGGCCAGGATGAAGACGCCGGTCTTGTCGCGTACCCTCGCTTCGCGGATCGACATCCCGACGAACGGGGAGTCCGGAGCGAGTTCTATCTCCTGGAGACGGAACTCGACCTCCTCTCCATGGGTGACGAGGTCCAAGAAGTCCGCTATCACCGGACTGGTCACCATGGCGGCCATCCTGCGTCCACCTATCTCGTTGGGTGTGATGACCCTGTTCGCACCGGCCTTCTTGATCTTGGGTTCCGATTTCTCGTGTGTGGAACGCGCCACTATGAAGAGATCGGGGTTCAGCGACCGCGAAGTGAAGGTGACGAAGAGGTTGTCCGCATCAGTGTCCAGCGCCGTGACGAGGCTTCGCGCTCTGTCCACTCCGGCTTTCAGCAGGACTTCCTCTTCGGTGGCGTCCCCCTCCACCACCAGCCATCCTTTCGCATAGGCGTCGACTATGGCGTCCTTGTCGATGTCGACGACCACGAAATCGGAGCCTCTCTCGGCAAGCGTCCTCGCCACCACCGAGCCCACTCGGCCCAGACCCACAACGATGTCATGCCCCTTCAAAGTCTCTATGGCGTGCTGCATGCGACGACCTTCCACGAGTCCCTTCAGATGCCCCTCGACCACGAAGTCGATCATAGTCCCAAGAAAGAACACCATCGCCCCGAACCCGGCGAAGATGAGCAACATGGTGAAGACGCGTCCGGCGTCGGAGAGTTCTCTGACCTCACTGTACCCGACCGTGCCCACGGTGATCACCGTCATGTACAGCGCGTCCAGAAGCGACCAGCCGCCGATGATGACATAGCCCACGGTCCCCACGAGGAGCACCGTGGCCAGAATCCCCAGAGCAAGGAC
Source organism: uncultured Eubacteriales bacterium (assembly GCA_964456355.1). Taxonomy (GTDB): domain Bacteria; phylum Actinomycetota; class Coriobacteriia; order Anaerosomatales; family CAYWAF01; genus CAYWAF01. The sequence goes on from CAYWAF010000024.1 coordinate 13,312, forward strand.
GACCCGCCGATGAGTCATCTCAACATCGCCTCGTCCTTGACCGTGGCTATGTACGGGAGGTTGCGATAAAGACCGTTGACGTCCAGTCCATAGCCCACGACGAAGCGGTCGGGGATCGGGAATCCCGTGTATGCGACAGGCAGGTCCACTATCCGGCGCACGTCCTTGTCCAGCAACGTGCACACCTCGAGGCTTGCAGGCTCCCTCCCCCTGAGTACCGAGAGCACGTAGTTGAGGGTGAGCCCGGTGTCTATGATGTCCTCTACGACTATCACAGAAGCGCCTTCGATGGAGTCGTCGAGGTCCTTGGTTATCCGGACGTTGCCGGGCCGGCCATCGGCGTACGAAGAGACCGCCATGAAGTCGATCTTGAGAGGAAGGTCTATCGCTCTGCAAAGGTCGGCGAGGAAGAAGAGCCCCCCTCTGAGGACCGTGATCAGTCGCAGGTCGGTGCCTCGGTAGTCAAGAGTGATGCTCCTTCCCAGCTCCGACACTTTCTCGGTGATCTCATCGGCGGTGATCAGAAGCTTCTCGGCCACGTCGGGCAAAGGAGGATCGGGCCGACTCATCCTCGATCGTCCTCCTTGGAGTCCGAAGGCACCAGCCCCCCACCGTCCGCGTGGTCTTGCGGAGCGACGCCCATGCCGTATTTGAGAAGGAGATTGCGGAAGTCCTTCTGGTAGAAGATCTTCACGTTCACATCGGGGTAGAGTTCCTTGAGCCGCCTGACCTTGCGGTTCTTCTTGGTCACCAGTTTCTGGCTCATGGTCGTCAGTTCGATGTAGAGGTTCATGTCGGGAAGATAGAAGTCCGGAGTGAAGGACGCTATGACGTTGCCCTGACCGTCCCATTCGATGGGGAAAGTGGTCGGCTCGTACTCCCACCGTATCCGATAGAAATCCAAGATCTCTGCGGCCACCCGTTCGCTCGGGTGGGCGAAGTCTATTCGATCGAGCCTGTCTACGTTCTCAGGCTGAGGATCTTCTTCTCGTCGGTCGTTGTGCGTCATAGTCCCCTACGTCAAGTCCTCGAACGTCCTCCCGAGCGCCCGCCTGAGCAGATCGCTCTTGAGGTCAGCCGTGAGTCCCATGAGTTCCCCTAAGGTCTCGACGAGTTTCTGTCTCGTCTCCGGAGTGCGGTGACGGAACGCAGGCATGAGTATCTGGGAGAAGAGCGTGGCCTCGCGCTCGGCGAAGGTCTCGTACATGCGTAGATGCCTGGGCTCTATCCCGAAGCGTCTCAAGTCCCATGCGATGTGGGCTATCTGGACGTCGACCCGGTCGATCTCCGGACCCTCCTCGCCTTCCTCGATGGTTATCAAGCCGAACTCGTCCAATTCCTTTATGAAGGACTTCGGTAATCCCAGAGTGGAAGGGACGTCCTCGAGCCTGACACCGCCCGGCTCTTCCAGGGGAAGTGGTGTAGGAGTGGCGTTGCTGCCCACCGTCGGACGGAGTTCGGGCGGGATCTTCCCCTTGTCGTAGTCTGCCAGTTTCTCGCGGATGACAGAGAGCGGCAGGAAATGCTCTTTCTGCAGCCGGAGTATCAGTTCCACTCTGTCCACATCGGCTTGGGTGAACTTGCGATAGCCACCAGGAGTACGTTCCGGAGAGACCAACCCCTCGTCTTCCAGGAACCTCACCTTGGATATCGAGAGGTCGGGGTATGCGGCACCAAGCTGCTTCACGACCTCACCGATGGTCATGTAGTCCCTCGACACCCTGGATCACTCACCTGTCTTCGGTGCCAGGAAGAGCATCCTGAACGTGCCGATCTGTAGAGAGTCCCCATGTGAGAGTTCTGCCTTCTCGACGCATGAACCGTTCACATAGGTCCCGTTGAGGGAGCCGGCGTCCTCGACGGTGACGACACCGCCGCGCGCATGCAGACGGGCGTGATGCCTGGAGACCGTGACGTCGTTGAGGAAGATGTCTGAGGTGGGATCGCGTCCTATCGTGAGAGTGTCACGATCGACATAGAAGCGCTCTCCTATCTCGTGCCCCTTCTGGACCACCAGCACCGGGCCCTCGTCCACCTCCCGGATGAGAGGGCCGGGCGGCTCTTCACCAGCGGTGACCGGAGCGAAAGACTGCGTAGAGCCCTCGAGGTCCGAGCCGCATTCGGGGCACTTCTTGGAGTTGCCATCGACGGCAGCGCCGCACTGTGGACACTTCGTCATGACCGATTCCTCTCGTTACACAAGCCCCGTCCGGTCAGTCCCCGGAGTCGACCTTCCACCTCAAGAACGGCACAGCGCACTCCATGAGAAGTACGACCCGCCAAGACGTCTCCTGACGATGGAAGTCGAGGCCCCTTCGTCAGTCACCGTCTTCAGACGCCTTCTCGTCATCCTCGATGTCGGCAGCCACATCCACATCGGAGACCCCGCGCAGGTCGCTTGCCAATATCCCGATCAGCCTGTCGACGTCCGTGGCGGATATCACGTCCTCGCCGGCCTCACGTTGTGACTTGAGTCTACGGACGAGTTCGGCCCTGAGGATGTCGATCTTGCCATGCAGGACACGACGGCGATAGGAGATACGCTGCTCCTCTTCATGGAGCTCGTTGAGAAGCTCTCGTATCTCCTCGTTCGTCTTGTCCTCAAGATCGAGTAACGCCTGCTCGATGCGTTCGTCTCGATCGGCCATGTCGCCTCCACTCTGACGTGCTGCCTGACCTGTTCGATTGTATCAGACACCGGCATGCCGATGGCTCGACCTTGACCATACCCCGAGAGTCTGACTTTTTCACCTTCAGGACAAGTCCACGTACACCTCGCCAAGGAGCGACTCGGCCAGCGTGACCTCGTCGGACGACAACGGTGCAGGTCGTATCGTCACATCGAGCCCGGCAGCGATGCCCTCAGCTATCTTATCGACGATCTCCGAGAGCTCGGGGACCTCCGGGAGAAGGTCGGTGAGCGTGACCGAGGTGTCGACCAGCGCCCGCCTTCCGGCATCGTCCAGACAGAAGACCTCCGCTTCCAGAGCCGCATCACGCCCGATGACGAAGGAGCCATGTTGCAAGCAGGTGGAGCCCACCCACGTCTGGGCACTACCCGTGAGCTTGGAGGAGCCTACGCAGAGATCGGCTTTGGTGGCATGCAGATAACATGCAGCGGAACCTCGTATGCCTCCTGTACGGGTCGTTATCACTGCATCGACTCCCAAGCGGACGTAGGCTTCCTTCAGACCCTCGCAGAGGAATCGATAACTCGCACCCACCCCTCTTGGCATGCCGTCCTCGACAGAAGCGGTGATCGAATAAGTCACTTCCTTGTCGTGCAGGACCCCTCTTCCTCCAGTGAACCTGCGCACCACATCCACGCCTTCACGCAGGCATGTATCGAGGTCTATCGAAGAGGTGTCCTGAAAACGACCCAGTGACACCGTGGGCCTCGCCCACCTGTAGAGCCTCAGGGTCGGGGGAGCCGACCCGCTCTCTCTGGTCAGTTGGAGCGCGCGGTCGACGGCCATGTTCCACTCACCGTCGAGCGGCCCATCGACTATCAAGCGCCACTCAGCAGGCACTCGAAGACCTCTCCGGGAGCGAGGCTCACGCCTCCTTCACGAAAGCCTCGTACTCTTCCGCGGTCATCAGGGCATCCATCTCAGAGGGGTCGGAGGGCTGCACCTTGATCATCCAGCCATCGGTGTACGGGTCCTCGTTGACGGTCTCCGGGGAGTCCTCGAGCGCATGGTTGACCTCGACGATCTCACCGGACACGGGAGCGTAGAGCTCCGAGACGGATTTCACGGACTCTATCTCACCGAAGACCTCGTCAGCGGTCACCTCGTCGCCTTCGGCAGGAAGATCCACATAAACGACCTCACCGAGCTGGTCCTGCGCGAAATGGGAGATGCCTACGACCACCATGCCGTCCTCGGAGCGTGCCCACGCATGCTCTTTGTGGTACTTGAGTTCGCTGGGATACATCTTCTCGTGATACTCCTTTCAGGCCGAACGGCCGCCGAGATGCTCTTCTGACCCTGATGCCACGACAGTAGACCATACTGCAGTGACACCTTCATACCCACCCTGTCCCGTACGTGTAACACACAAGAACGAGGGAGTCCACCACACCCGGAAGCAACGGACGCTCAGGCCGGAGAACCCGCGGGCTCTCCGAAGATGCCGCGCCAGCCCCGGACTATCGATATCCAGATGCGTTCAAGAAAACCAGGTTCCGGGACCTCGCGAGCGGCCACTATCGGCACCTGGACGAGTAGGCGGTCGCCTTGCCGGACCGTGTAGGTCCCGAGCCGCTCACCCTCCTGCACCGGAGCCTCCACGCTCTCAGGAAGGAAAACGGTGTCCGTTATCTCGCCATCGAGGTCGAAGACCGGAGCGGAGGCAGGAGCATCCAGGACGGCGGCGACCTCTTCGTCGAGATAATCGCTGACCACCACTGCACCCATCGTCTCGTCCTCACTGGCGAACTCCCGGATGCCGTAGTGCGCAAAACCCCACTCGAGCAACTCCTCGGCCTGCGAGAAGCGCTGGGCCTCGGTGGCAGCACCGAGGACAACCGCTATCAACTCGGAGCCGTGTCGGGTCGCACTGCCCACGAAGCAGAACCCGGCGTGATTGGTCCAGCCGGT
>CAYWAF010000025.1:0-3674 GCA_964456355.1 uncultured Eubacteriales bacterium
GAACACCAGTATCCTCCGCACATGATCAACTTCAGGGCCAACGTGTGGGCCATGAAGCGCTTGGGAGTGAGCAGGATAATCGGGCCTAACGCATGTGGATCGCTGCAGGCGCATGTGGAACCTGGTCATTTCGTGATATGCGACCAGTTCGTGGATCGCACGTCCGGCAGAGCGGACACCTTCTACAATGGCCCCGTCGTCACGCATGTCTCTTCTGCAGACCCTTACTGTCCCACCATGCGACAGGTCGCCATCGAGGCTGCGGCCAAGGTAGGGGTGACTGCACATCCGACAGGAACCGTGGTCGTCATCCAGGGGCCTAGATTCTCTACCAGAGCGGAGTCGGAATGGTTCGCTTCCCAGGGCTGGGAAGTGATCAACATGACGCAGTACCCCGAGTGCTATCTCGCTCGTGAACTCGAGATATGCTACTGCAACATCTCGCTCATAACCGACTATGACGCCGGTACGGCCGATGCCCCGCCGGTGACCAACGAAGAGGTCATAAGAGTCTTCAACGAGAACAACTCGAAGGTGAAAGAACTCCTGTACGAGATGATCCCCGCTCTTCCCGTCGAGCGTGATTGCATATGTGCGACAGCATTGCAGGGCGCTACTTTCTGAGCCTTCCGAGCCATCGCGAAAGGTCGAGACTTGTTCAATCTGCCGTCTTTGAGGATCGGTCGGATATTCGGCATCCCGGTGGAGATAAACTTCACTTGGCTGATCGTCTTCGCTCTGGTCGCGACCTCCCTCGCCTTCAGCTATTTTCCTGCTCTGTTCGACTGGACTCCCTTGACATCGTTCATAGTCGGAGTCGTGACGGCCGCGCTGTTCTTCGCCTCCATCGTCATCCATGAGATGAGCCACTCCCTCGTGGCCCGTGCCGGTGGCATCAGGATCCGCAAAGTCACGCTTTTCCTCTTCGGAGGTGTGGCTCAGATGGAGGAGGAGCCTCACGGGCCCGGACGTGAGTTCGTGATGGCGATAGCCGGGCCTGCCGCCAGCCTGGGGCTGGCGGTGCTGTTCTACGCGGGCTACGTGGTCTCACTGTTCGCCGGGATACCTGACGTCATATGGGGCCCTCTGGAGTATCTGGCTCTCATAAACCTCTCGGTAGCGGTCTTCAATCTGTTGCCCGGCTTCCCGTTGGACGGAGGAAGGGTCTTGCGGTCGGCTCTGTGGGCTCTGACGGGAGACGTTCTGAAGGCGACCAGATGGGCCAGTCGAGCAGGTCAAGCCGTCGGATACCTCATGGTGGCGGCAGCGGTGATAGGGGTCATAAACGGGAGGTTGAGCCTGATCTGGCTCGGCCTCGTCGGATGGTTCATCACGGTGATCGCCGAGCAGTCCTACAAGCAGCAGGAAGTGAAGTCCAGACTTGCTCATATCCCGGTGTCTGCGATCATGACGCCGGATCCCATGGTCGTGCCGGGTGATATAACGCTGGAGCGACTCGCACACGACTACTTCCTCGGCGGTCGTCACAGCAGATATCCCGTGGTCATGGACGGTAGGATCGTCGGGATGGTCTCTCTTTCTCGCATCAAAGGCGTGCCCAGGGAAGAGTGGGAGGATACCCTGGTCATGGACGTCATGGACACGGACATGAGCGCCATGCTCATCGGAGCGGACGAACATGTGGACATCGTCGCTGAGCGGTTGGCCACAGAAGGGCCCGGGGCGCTGTTGGTGGTCCGGGACGGCATGGTCGTAGGCATCGTCACCAGGGCTGATGTGATATCACGTCTCAAGCAACGCGATATCTGACCTCGAATCTCCGAATCAGACCATAAAAGTCCTGGAAAAACCCTCTTTTCACCCTTGTATATGATTGTAACTATTGTTACGATACCCATACTCTCTGCCGAGAGGCTGGCACCATTGAGCGCATCCGAGAAAGACCGAGTACCTGAGGGGGTCATCGAGCGACTCCCCACGTATCTGAGCGTGCTGATACAGCTTCGTCAGGACGGATGCTACACGGTGTCTTCGGCGCGCCTAGGCGAGCTGACCGGCATAAACCCTGCTCAGATACGTCGTGATCTCACGCATTTCGGTTCATTCGGCAAGCGTGGCGTCGGCTATGAGATAGTCACTCTCATCGACAAGATCCAGCGGATACTAGGATCGGACCACACTCACAGGATCGTGCTGGTCGGTGCAGGCCATCTCGGCTCGGCGATCGCCGCGTACGACGGCCTGCGTGCAAGGGGGTTCGTCGTCTCGGCCATCCTGGACAAATCACCGGAGAAGATAGGCACGCGCATCGGGGACGTCATCGTGCAGGACGTGGCAGACCTCGAGCGGATCATCAAGCAGCAGAACATCCGCATCGGCGTGATCGCCGTCCCGCCGCCGGCCGCCCAGCAGATAGCGGACAGGATGGCTGCGGCAGACATCAAGGTGATACTCAACTACACGTCCACCGTCGTCCGCGTTCCCGAGGGCGTCACGCTCCACAACACCGATCCCGTCAGAGAACTTTTGCATACCCTCTATTACTTGGCGAGAATAGAGGACGTAGCGCGCGTGTAGTTGTGGTGATACGCTAACGCGAGGTGAGATGCCCGGCTTTTCGCCGGTGGCAAGATTCGAACACGGAACTGGAGGTACGATGGGTGCATTCATCCCGGGCCTAGGGCCCATGGAACTGATCATCATCCTGGTGATCGTCCTCATCATTTTCGGTCCCAAGCGTCTACCGGCGCTCGGCAAGTCTCTTGGCAAGACCATGCGAGCCATCCGCGAGGGCTCGGAGGGCACTGGCGACGACGATGAGGACCTCGACGAAGAGGCTCCCAAGCCGAAGGCGAAGAAGAAGAAGGCAGAGGACAGCTCCGAGTCCGAAGACGAGGATGAGGACGAATAAGGCTTGAGCGTTTCCTGAACCGCCGCAAGAGGTGAGGCGATACTCTTGTCGGCGGTTCTGTTTTGGGTATACTTGCTTGGACATTCTCACGGGCTGCCCCTCTGGGGCGGCCCGTATGGCTAGCCGGATTCCATCGGTTGTTCGGACGACACGGGAGTTCAGACAGTATGAACAAGGAGATAGTGCTCACTCCGGAAGGACAGGCCCGCCTCGAGGACGAACTGCACCATCTGGAGACCGTGCGTCGCCGGGAGGTCGGAGAGCGGATCAAAGAGGCAAAGGAGTTCGGAGACATCTCCGAGAACTCGGAGTACGACGACGCGAAGAACGAACAGGCCTGGGTAGAGAGCCGCATCGCCGAGATCAACCAGATACTTGCCAACGCCACCATCATCAAATCCCCGCGCAAGAGCGACAAGGTGACTCTGGGCTGCAAGGTCGAGCTCAAGGACAAGGAGAGCAAAGAAGTCCACAAGTACCAGATCGTCGGCTCTGCAGAGGCCGACCCTGCTCAGGACAAGATATCCAACGAATCTCCTGTAGGTCAGGCCATACTGGGCAAGAAGAAGGGCGACACCGTCAAGGTGACGACTCCTTCCGGCCGCGAGCTGGAGTACACGATCGTCAAGATCACCCGGTAGGGGGACATGCTCGACGACACTCCGACAGAGAGCGATCCTTCCGAGCCCACTGACGATCCCATCGAGGTGCGCAAGGCCAAACTGCGCGCGTTACGCGAGGCCGGTATCGAACCGTATCGAAGCCGTTTCGAGCCGACCGCCCACATCTCCTCGTTGATAGA
>CAYWAF010000025.1:3774-5935 GCA_964456355.1 uncultured Eubacteriales bacterium
CTCGTCGACACGGAGACGCGTTACCGCCAGCGCTATGTGGACCTCATCATGAACCCCGATGTGCGCGAGACTTTCGTCACGAGGTTCAAGGTGATCTCGGCCATCCGGCGTTTCATGGACTCCCGCGGCTTCCTCGAGGTCGAGACGCCGATGTTGCACCCGATACCGGGAGGTGCCACCGCGCGACCGTTCGTGACGCATCACAACGCTTTGGACATGGACCTGTATCTGCGAATAGCCCCCGAACTCTACCTCAAGCGCCTTCTTGTCGGTGGCTTCGAGCGGGTCTACGAGATAAACCGCAACTTCCGCAACGAGGGGATGTCCCCGAAGCACAACCCCGAGTTCACCATGCTCGAGGCGTACCAGGCCTATACGGACATCGAGGGGATGATGGAGCTCGTCGAGTCCATGTTGACCGAGGTGACGAAAGAGGTGTCCGGGACTCTCGAGATCGAATACCAGGGCACGCCCATCGACCTCACTCCGCCATGGCCACGGCATACCATGATCGAGATCACCAGCGAGGCGGCGGGAGAAGAAGTCTCTCTCGCCCGCACTCTCGACGACCTCCGAGCGCTCTGTGACAAGCATGGGATCGAGGTAGAGTCGGACTGGGGGAAGGGCAAGTTGGTGACTGAGTTGTTCGAGAAGCTCGTCGAGAGCGACCTCACGGGTCCTGTCTTCATAACCGAGTATCCGGCCGAGACCTCTCCTCTCGCTCGGAAGAAGCCGGACGACCCTGACCTCACGGAGCGCTTCGAGCTGATGATCGCCGGTCGCGAGATCGCGAACGCGTTTTCCGAACTCATAGACCCCATCGACCAACGGGAGCGTTTCGAGCGGCAGATGCAAGCGAAAGCCGCCGGCGACGTCGAGGCGATGGGATACGACGAGGACTACCTGCGAGCGATGGAGTACGGGATGCCTCCGGCCGGTGGCCTGGGGGTAGGCATCGACCGGTTCGTGATGCTGTTGACGGACAGCCCTTCGATAAGAGACGTGCTGCTTTTCCCGCACATGAGGCCCGAATCACAGACCTGATCCGACCGGTCCATCGTCACGGCGGCCATCCTTCTCCGGTGCCCCGTTCGTGGCACTCCACTTGCTGCGAAGACGGTGTACAGTACCCGCTAGGCCGACGGAGGGTATACTTATCCCTGGCGATAGACGTCATATCATTCGGCTCGAAGCAGCCGACACAGATAAAGGAGTCCTCAGAGATGTTCGAACGCTTCACAGAGAAGGCGCGCCGGGTGGTCGTGTACGCGCAAGAAGAAGCCCGGATGCTCAACCAGAACTACATAGGCACGGAGCATCTGCTCTTAGGCCTAATCCGTGAACAGGACGGGATAGCCGCCAAGGCGCTCGAGAGCCTGAACATCTCGCTCGAGGACGTCCATTCGCAGGTCGAGGAACTCATCGGGCGAGGCACGTTCGTGCCTACGGGTCACATCCCGTTCACGCCGCGCGCGAAGAAGGTGCTCGAACTCTCTCTCCGCGAGGCGTTGCAACTCGGCCACAACTACATAGGTACCGAACACATCCTGCTCGGCCTCATACGTGAGGGCGAGGGCGTGGCAGCCCAGGTGCTACTCAACCTGGGTGCCGATCTCGAGAAGGTCCGCTCTGCCGTCATACAACTCCTTTCGGGGCACTACGGGAAGCAGGCGGAGCAAGGTGACGAGCGCCGAGGCACTGGCTCGCTCCTGGACGAGTTCGGCCGCAATCTCACGAGGTTGGCTCACGAGGGTGCCTTGGACCCGGTCATCGGCCGCTCTCGCGAGATCGAGCGCGTCATGCAGATACTCTCACGCCGCACCAAGAACAATCCCGTTCTCATCGGAGAACCCGGTGTCGGCAAGACCGCCGTCGCAGAGGGCCTCGCCCAGGCGATAGCCTCCGACGAGGTACCCGAGACCATCAAGGACAAGCAACTCTACACACTCGATCTTGCCGCTCTGGTGGCAGGCTCCAAATACCGTGGCGAGTTCGAGGACCGGCTCAAGAAGGTCATGAAAGAGATCCGCGAACGCGGTGACATCATCCTGTTCGTGGACGAGATGCACACTCTTGTGGGAGCCGGAGCCGCTGAAGGTGCCATCGATGCTGCGAGCATCATCAAACCGGCTCTTGCCCGCGGCGAATTGCAGACCATAGG
>CAYWAF010000025.1:6035-17577 GCA_964456355.1 uncultured Eubacteriales bacterium
GACAAGGCCATAGACCTCATAGACGAGGCCGGCTCCAAGATGCGCATACAGATGATGACTGCTCCTCCCGGGATTAAGGAGATCGACGAGAGGCTGCGTTCCGTCCGTGCGGAGAAGGAAGCCGCCATCGAGGCCCAGGAGTTCGAGAAGGCCGCATCATTGCGTGACAAGGAGAAGCACATCCTCGCCGAGAAGCGTGAGATGGAAGAGGAGTGGCTGAAACCCGATGCCCGTCGTGTCGTCGAGGTGACCGAGCACGAGATAGCGGAAGTGGTCTCGATGTGGACCGGTGTCCCCGTCACATCCCTCACCGAGGAGGAGACGGAGAAACTCCTGCGGATGGAAACCACCATCCACGAGCGCATCGTGGGACAGAGCGAGGCGGTAACAGCCGTCTCGAAGGCCATAAGGCGCGCCAGGGCCGGCTTGAAAGACCCTCGCCGTCCCTCCGGCTCCTTCATCTTCCTCGGTCCTTCGGGCGTGGGCAAGACGGAGCTCTCCAAAGCGCTCGCCTCCTTCCTGTTCGGTTCGGAGGACGCGCTCATCCAGCTCGACATGTCCGAGTATATGGAGAAGCACACCGTCTCCCGCCTGATAGGTTCGCCTCCCGGTTACGTCGGTTTCGACGAAGGCGGGCAGCTGACGGAGGCGGTCCGTCGCAGGCCATACTCCGTGATCCTGTTCGACGAGATAGAGAAGGCTCATCCCGATGTCTTCAACATCCTTCTCCAGATACTCGAAGAAGGTCATCTGACCGACGCTCAGGGCCGCAAGGTGGACTTCCGTAACGCCATCCTGATAATGACCAGCAACCTCGGCGCCCGGGACATCGTCAAAGGACAGGCGCTCGGGTTCGCGGCGGAGGAGACCAAGGGTCTCTCATACGACGCCCTCAAGGAACGTGTCACCGGAGAACTCAAGAAGATGTTCAAGCCGGAGTTCCTCAACCGCGTCGACGAGGTGATAGTCTTCCACGACCTCACGCACGAGGACATCCTGCAGATAGTGGATCTGATGGTCTCGAGACTGCGCGACCAGCTCCTCACCCAGGGCATGGACATAGTCCTCGCCGAGGAGGCGCGCGAGTTCTTGGCGAAGGAAGGCTTCGATCCCGCTCTTGGAGCCAGGCCGCTGCGTCGTGCGATCCAGCGCCTGCTGGAAGACCCGCTCTCGGAACAGATGCTTGCAGGGCAATGGACCGTGGGTGACGTCATCGAGGTGTATATCACCGACGGCATCGTGAGTTTCCGCAAAGGCGAGGGCACGGTGGCAGTACCTGCAGCTGTCACGGAGGAGACGTCTTCTCCCAGCATGCCCGCCAAGAGCACGCATCGGCGCTCCGGCTCGGCCGCCGACGGTACCGCCAGCAGCGAATAGGTCACTCGACCCATGTCCAAGCCCCGTACCGTATGGCGCTGCCAGCAGTGTGGGGCCACTGCTCCCAAATGGTACGGCAAGTGTGCTGACTGCGGTTCCTTCGGGACTTTCGTGGAAGAGGTCGTCACCTCTTTAGTCCCGTCGCCCTCCCGGCCCGAGTCGGCGGAGGCACTCCCTCTCTCCGGCGCAAGCGCCGTGGGCGATCCACGCCTTTCTTCTGGGATCGAGGAGTTCGACCGCGTGCTCGGGGGAGGGTTCGTGACCGGATCGCTCACACTTCTGGGCGGTGAGCCCGGGATAGGGAAATCCACGCTTCTCCTGCAGGTGTCCGGCGGAGTCACCGGATCGGGTCGCGAGGTGCTTTACGTGTGCGGTGAGGAGTCTCCTGCCCAGGTGGGGATGCGGGCAGAACGTATAGGACTGACGACGGAAGGCGTCTTCCTGCTTCCCGAGGTGGAGATCGCTGCCGTGGAAGACCGCGTCCGTGAGACCCGCCCGTCTCTTCTGGTGGTCGATTCCATACAGACCGCGTTCGACTCCGAACTCGCTTCTGCTCCCGGCAGCGTGGGTCAAGTGCGCGCTTGCACGGCCCGCCTGATGCGCATCGCCAAAGACCTCGGCATCACGACCGTGGTCGTCGGCCATGTCACGAAGGAAGGGGCCATAGCCGGCCCGAGGGTCTTGGAGCACATGGTGGACGTCGTCCTGTATTTCGAGGGCGATCGTGACCATGCCCACAGGATCGTACGTGCGGTCAAGAACAGGTTCGGCTCGATAAGCGAGATAGGCGTATTCGAGATGTCTCAAAGCGGCCTATCAGGAGTCGCCGATCCCTCGAGGCTCTTCCTGTCCGAGCGCAGCGGTTCAGCGTCAGGCTCAGCGGTCATGGTGACGATGGAAGGCACACGCCCACTGCTGGTCGAAGTGCAGGCCCTCGTCACTCCCTCCATGCTACAAGTGCCGAGGAGACTCGCCACAGGCATAGAGAGTGGCAGGTTGCTGCAACTCATCGCGGTACTCGAACGTCGTGCGGACATCTCCTTCGCGGGGCATGACGTCTTCGTCACCGTAGCGGGTGGCGTGAGGGTGACCGAGCCGGCAGTCGACCTCCCCCTGGCTCTCGCCTTGGTCTCTGCCAAACAAGACAGGCCGTTGCCACGCGACTTGGTGTCCTTCGGGGAGGTCGGTCTGACCGGCCAAGTGCGACCTGTGCCACATGTCGGAGCTCGCATCAGGGAGGCCGCACAGCAGGGTTTCGCACGCGCCATGGGCAATCCGTCCAACATGAAAGACCCGTCTGACGACATCGGTCTTATGAGCACGGATCTCATCAAAGAGGCCCTGTCCGTCCTGAGCATGTAACGCGGGCGCCTGAGGTCGTCCGGCCCGCCACGATCACTATGATGACCGCATCACCTCTCGCATCCCTGGTCAGCACGCATTTCTAGTGGCATTATCAGGAAAGGGAATCTTTCCCGCAGACAGACGGCCCTGTTCGGCGAAAGGGATATGAGTGACCAAGCGCTCAGAGACGACTTTGCGCTCTGAACTGGAGAAAGTCGCTCCAGGGACTGAGTTGCGTGAGGGGATAGACACCATAATCTCCTCACATACCGGCGCGCTCATCGTCATCGGCGACGAGGAGAACGTCGAGCCACTCTGTAACGGCGGCATAAACCTGGACGTTCCTTTCACTCCGCAGTATCTGTTCGAACTCGCGAAGATGGACGGTGCCATAGTCCTGGACGACGAATGCATGCACATCATAAAAGCGAACGTGCACCTCGTCCCCGACCACTCTCTTCCCACGAGCGAGACCGGCATGAGGCACAGGACTGCCGAGCGTGTGAGTCGACAGACAAAGGCGCTGGTCATCTCCATCTCCCAGCGACGCGACGTCGTCACCCTCTATCTCGGTGGGCAGCGCATAATCCTCGAGGACATCGATGTCGTCCTCGCCAAAGCGAACCAGGCTCTCCAGACCCTGCAACGCTATCGCAGCAGACTCGACGAGGTGCTCGAGAGTCTCACACTCCTGGAGTTCGATGACATGGTAACGGTGGGAGACGTGACCGAGGCCGTGAGCAGGTTCGAGACGGTGCGCAGGGTCGCCGACGAGGTCTCCAGGTACATCTCCGAACTCGGCACAGAGGGCCGGCTGGTCCAGATGCAGGCCGAGGAGTTGACAGCCAATGTGGACGACGAGTACACGCTGCTCCTGAGGGACTATGCGAAAGACCCCTCACCACGCAAGATCGCTGCCGTGCGGACCAAGCTCTCCAGCCTCTCTCCGGAGCAGTTGCTCGAGCCTGCCATAGTCGCCGAACAACTCGGCATAGCGCCGGACAGCCGTTCGGCCGAGGACCACCTACGGGCTCGCGGCTACAGGCTTCTGAGGCGGATACCCATGCTGCCCTCCACCGTCGTCAACCGCATCGTCGACAGGTTCGGCACGGTGTCAGCGGTCCTGGATGCGAGCGAGGAAGACCTCGACGAAGTGGATGGAGTGGGATCGCGTCGCGCGGCAGCCATTCAGGAGGGTCTGTCACGCATGCGTGCCCACCTGCTCTGAGTCGCATCTCCCGGAGTCTCTTAAGCCCGGGCCCGTATCCGTCGGCATGCTAGAATCGTTGTAAGAAGGTGTATGCACCTCTGCCGCGCACCAAGACATTTCAGGAGGTGAGGACACGCGGTCATCCGACTCGCATAAGTCACCGCCATGATAGTCCACATCACCCGTTTCGTGTTCGTCACGACGGGAGCCATGGGCGGCTTCGCGATCTCGAGACTGCTGGACTGGCCTGATACGATAGGACTCCCTCAGTATTACGTCATCTTCGTCTTCATACTTCTGGGTTCTTCTATCGGCTATGTCACCGGCGGTATATTCGGACGCGAGTTCGCTGCCATGTACTCCGTGGCCGAGCAACGCCTCTCGGAGATGGCTCCGGTCGACTTCATACTCGGCGCTGCAGGCATCATCGTCGGCATGCTGATAGCGCTGCTCTTCTCGTGGCCCTTGCGCATGCTGGAACCCGCTTGGGCGGCCGTCTTCGCCGCGGTGGCCCTCTTGGTGGCAGGCGCATACTTCGGGTTCAAGATGGCTTTGATAAAAAGGGATGACATCGCACGCTCGTTCCCCAGGATCGCCGGGGACGAGGGAGGGACGGGCCTCGGCGGCTCCTCCCGCCTTCCCACACTACTCTTCGACACCAGCGCCATCATCGACGGCCGCTTCATCGACCTCATGGAGATGGGCGTGCTCAGGGGCGACCTGCGTGTCCCCCGCTTCGTCCTGGCAGAACTTCAGACGCTGGCGGATTCTGCAGAAGACGTGAAACGGGCTCGTGGCAGACGCGGGCTCGACTTGTTGGCACGTGTCTCCTCGAAGGATGGAGAACTCCAAGTCTTCGAGGCTGACTACCCCACGATCTCTGACGTCGACGGGAAGTTGATGCGCCTGGCCGAGGACCTCCAGGCCTCCTTGGTCACCGTGGACTACAACCTGACCAAAGTGGCACGTCTCAGAGACCTGACGGTCATCAACCTCAACGAGGTGGCGACCGCTCTCAAGCCGGCCTTCCTCCCGGGCGAAAGACTGACCCTCCAAGTGCAGCGGGAAGGCAAGGAAGAAGGACAGGGCGTCGGTTATCTCGATGACGGTACCATGGTCGTCATCCAGAATGCAGTGGAGCAGATAGGGCGTCGCGTCGACGCGGAGGTCACCTCGGTCCTCCAGACCTCTTCCGGACGTATGATATTCGCACGCTATATGAGTGCCGTAGAGGCGAGCGGCGATGTCTCCTGATCAGAAGAGTCTTTCGGTCGATGGCGCTCCCCCCGTCGTCGCCCTCATAGTCGCAGGCGGCACAGGTTCGCGTTTCGGTGCTGTGTCAGGCAAGCAGATGGTCGATGTCGACGGCATGCCACTGCTCGCGCACACGGTCGCTTCCTTCGATGCGGCTCGGTCGGTCTCCTCGATAGTGCTCGTATGCCATCCCGATCGCGTGCAGGAATACGAGGAAGCCATACGCTCCAGCCTGGACCTGGGCACGTCGCTGACCACCGTTGCCGGAGGAGAGACCCGTCGGGACTCCGTCTCGGCCGGACTCGCGGCGCTCCCCGAGGACTCTGAGGCCGTGGTGGTCCATGATGGCGCTCGCCCTCTGGTGACGGCCGATCTGATAGACGCGGCAGTCAGGGCCTTTCTGGAAGACCCTGCTCTGGACGGTTTGGTGGTGGGGCATCCCGTCTACGATACCCTCAAGCGTGTCCGGGACGGCGATGTCTTCGATACTCCGGACCGCTCGGAGTACTGGGTCGCTTCCACGCCCCAGATCTTCCGGACTGCAACACTCATCCAGGCATACGAGCATGCTCGCGACAACGGCGTGGAGGGCACGGACGACGCATCGTTCGTCGAAGCCACCGGTGGTCGGGTGCGTATGTTCGAAGGGCCTAGAGCGAACATGAAGGTGACCGTAGCGGAGGACATCGCGACGGTCCGAGCACTTCTTGCAGACAGGAGGCGTTCACGTGAGTGATCTGAGGATAGGCATCGGATACGACACGCATGCGTTCGTCGCAGGCCGCTCTCTCGTCCTCGGAGGGATCGAGATACCGAACGACGTGGGTCTTGCAGGCCATTCCGATGCTGACGTGGTCGTACACGCTCTCATGGATGCTTTGCTCAGCGCTGCTCGCGTAGGGGACATCGGCGAACACTTCCCGAGCACAGACTCCCGGTATCGAGGAGTATGCAGCATAGAACTGTTGGAAGAGGTGGCTCGCCTGGTCGAGGATGCCGGGTTCCGTGTCGTCGATGCCGACATAGTGCTGGTCATGGAGGAACCGAAGATATCCCCTTACCGGGACCGCATGCGTGAGCGCATGGCGCAGGCACTCAGGATCAGGACGGACTCCATCGGGCTCAAGGCCACCACCACGGAGGGGCTGGGGCCTACCGGCCGAGGTGAGGGAGCTACTGCCGAGGCTGTGGTCATCCTGGAACGTAGGTGATCGACCCTCGAAGGGCGGGATGCTTGAGTCATGCGCTTTCCTCGGCGATGATGTGAGCCGACGGCATTAGTGGACTATCCGGCTGGAGTCTCCGAAACTCATGTTCAACCGCATGCGTGCAGACATACGCACCGTGAAAGAGCGGGACCCCGCTGCGACCTCTACGGCCAGCGTCATCTTCAACTATCCGGGCCTGCATGCCATCTGGGCCCATCGAGTGGATCACTGGCTCTGGCGACACGGTCGACACGGCCTGGCCCGTTTTCTGAGTCAGGTCGCACGGTTCTTCACAGGCATCGAGATACATCCCGGAGCCACCATCGGTGACCGTTTCTTCATCGACCACGGCATGGGTGTCGTGATCGGCGAGACCACCATCATCGGCGATGACGTCACGTTGTATCAGGGGGTGACGCTCGGCGGTACGGGCAAGGAGAAAGGCAAGCGTCACCCGACTCTGCGCGACCGGGTCGTCGTGGGCGTCGGGGCCACGGTGCTCGGCGACATCGTCATCGACGAAGGGTCGAAGGTCGGAGGAGGCGCAGTCGTCATCTCAGACGTCCCCCCCAACTGCACCGTGGTAGGCGTTCCCGGTCGTGTCGTGGTGCGCGAAGGCAGGAGGGTGGAGACGATAGACCTCCACCACGAAGACCTCCCCGACCCCGTGGTGGAGATGTTCAGGACGCTTCAACGCAGAGTGGACCGTCTCGAGGCCCGCGTGCTCCATGACGAGGCGTCGATGGCCGAGTACCATGGCGAGGAACCTGCCGGAGCCCGACTGGAAGGCGGGATGTCGGAAGAGCCCGACAGCTCCGACCCATCGCAGAAGGACTCCGATGAGACTCCGTAGCGAGTGACACTGGAAGGAAGAAGATGGCCATCCGCCTCTACAACACCCTCACAGGCAAGAAAGAGGAGTTCGTGCCCCGGGACCCCGGCAAGGTCTCCATGTACGTGTGCGGTCCGACCGTCTACAACCACATACACATCGGCAACGCCCGGACCTTTCTGTCTTTCGACGTGATACGACGCTATCTCGAATACCGCGGCTTCGACGTCCGCTTCGTCCAGAACATCACGGACATCGACGACAAGATCATCAACCGCGCCAACGAGGAGGGCAGGAGTGCCGAGGAGGTCGCACGCGAGTACACCAAGGCGTTCAGGGAAGCGATGGAGGCCTTGGGCGTGGAGACTCCGACCGTCCAGCCCAAAGCGACGGAGACCATCCCCGAGATGATACAGATGGTCGAGCGGCTCATCGAACGCGGGCACGCTTACGTGGTGGATGGAGACGTCTACTTCTCGGTGCGTTCCTTCTCCGACTACGGGAAGCTGTCGAAGCGTGACATAGAGGAGATGAGGTCAGGGGCCAGGGTCGAGGTCGACGAGCGCAAGAAAGACCCGTTGGATTTCGCACTGTGGAAAGCAGCCAAGCCGGGAGAGCCGCACTGGCCCTCCCCATGGGGTGAGGGGAGGCCGGGGTGGCATCTGGAGTGCTCTGTGATGTCGGAGAAAGAACTCGGCGTCACCTTCGATATCCACGGCGGAGCCTGCGACCTGATCTTCCCGCATCACGAGAACGAGTTGGCCCAGTCAGAGGCCGCCACGGGCGAGCCCTTCGTGCGCTATTGGATGCACGGCGGCCTGCTGCAGGTCGACCAGGAGAAGATGAGCAAGTCCCTCGGCAACTTCATGCTGCTCAAAGACGTCCTCGCCGAATACCCCGCTCCGGTGATCCGCTTGATGATGCTGCAGACGCACTATCGGAGTCCGCTGGACTTCTCCGTGGAGCGTCTTCAGGAGGCCTCGGCTGCCTATGAGCGGCTGATAACCCCCGTGCGTGACGTCCGCGACTGCCTTGCGTCTGGCTCAGGATGGAGCGCTGCCCCTGCGACCGCCGAAGACAGGAACGAACTCCTCCAGGCCATCGAGGCGGCGGAAGACAAGTTCGTCGCAGAGATGGACGATGATTTCAACACAGCGGGTGCGCTGGGCGCCATCTTCGAGCTCGTCAGGGCCACCAACAAGTTCTTCGGACAGTTCGGGACAGGTAGCGACTCGGAGAACCTGCCTGTCCTCAAGCAGGCGAGCGATGCCATCGTGCGCCTGCTCGGGGTCTTGGGGATCGAGGTGGACATCCAGACGTGCACGACGTATCCGCAGGAGGTCGTGACACTCGCAGCGGAACTCTCGGGTTATGAGGGCAGTGATCCTGAAGAAGCAGTGGAAGCACTCCTTGCTGCGAGAGCGGTGGCCAGGAGCGAGAAGAACTGGGCTGCTGCCGATGCCGTGCGCGACGGACTGAAAGAGCTCGGCTTCACCATCGAAGACACCCCACGGGGGGCTCGGGTGGAGTACGTCGCCGGGGGCTGACATGGGCTCTTTCGTCGAAGGGCGCAACGCTGTCCTCGAAGCCTTGCGCGCGAACGTGGGCCTGGAACGTGTCCTTGTGGCTCGCGGCACGGAACGCAGCGGAGTCCTGGAGCGGATCGTCCGTCTCGCCGAGGAGCAAGGCGTCCCCGTCGAGGATGTATCTCGCAAGGATTTGGACTCCATCAGTGTTCGACAGGCGCATCAGGGTGTCGTGGCGGAGGTCGCACCTTACGAGTATGTAGCGCTTGCCGACGTCCTCACTCGAGCGAGAGAGAAGGGCCGCTCGCTCATCCTCGCGCTCGACCATATCACTGACCCGCAGAACCTCGGTGCCATAGCCAGATCTGCCGAGGCGGTCGGGGCGGACGGCATCGTGATCCCTTCGAAGCGGAGCGTGACCGTAGGCGCCGCGGCGCTGAAGGCCTCTGCAGGAGCGCTCATGCACATCCCGGTGGCCCGTGAGCCGAACCTGGTCAGAGTGCTCGAACACTGCAAGGAAGCCGGTTTCTGGGTGGCGGGTGCCTGTGAGGATGCGGGAGAAGACGTCTGGTCTGCTCCTTTGGACGACAAGACGGTCCTGGTCTTAGGCTCGGAGGGTGAAGGACTTTCACGGCTCGTCGCCGAGCATTGTGACTTCATGGTCACCATACCCGCATCGGGGAGGATCGGCTCCTTGAACGTGGCACAGGCCTGCACCGTCATAGCGTTCGAATGGTTCCGACGCGGATATCCGGGATCGTGAAGATGGAAGAGGCCGACCGCGTCATCATAGTGGACGGATACAACGTCATCCGCTCCACAGAGCGCTACGCTTCTCTGGCAGAGCAGGACATGGATGCTGCCAGGGCGATGCTCATATCCGACCTGGCAGCGCATGTACAGAAAGAATCGTCTGCCGTCGTGATCTTCGATGCGGCCGGGAACCCACAGTCGACCGGTGCCTCGCACGAAGTCATAGGAGTAGAGGTGGTCTTCTCCCCGTACGGGGTGGATGCCGATTCCGTCATCGAGGAGATGTGTGGGAGGCTCATCGCCGAGAAACGTCGGGTGACCGTGGTGACCTCTGATGCCGGGACCCAATGGGTGGTGTTGGGTCAAGGTGCGACTCGGGTCTCGGCCGAACAGTTCGCGTCCGGACTCGCTGACGAGCTTCCAAGGACAGCAGAGGACGTCCGCTCCGGTTCGACCCGCCACACGATCGACCAACGGATAGATGCGAAGACCAGGGCTGCGCTGAGCAGGTGGGCGAGAGGACAGCGATGACGAGATGCATCCGATGCACCGGGGAGCGGTATCCGATCAATACGGAGTAAGAAAGTCGATGCGTCAACGAAGTGTGTCAGGTTTTTTCAGATTTGTAGGAATCCGTTGACACAGCTGCTCTCTGCCGCATAAGGTCGAGAGTAATAGTCCTCGCGCCTTGCCGGAGGCGCCGTCCTTCCCCTCGCAAATTGGGGGGTTCTTATGGGAGGGATTGTGATTGGACGCACAAGCTGGTGCGTCGCGCGGAATGCCTGGAACAGGACGCGGCGCAGAACTCGCACTGGTATTGGCTGCACAAGCAGGTGACCAACGGGCTTCCAGCCGGTTGGTGAAGAAGTACCGGAGCCTCGTGCGCTGCAAGGCGCGCTCGTACTTCCTCGTCGGCGGAGACAGAGACGATGTCATCCAAGAAGGTATGGTCGGCCTTTTCAAGGCCATCCGCGATTACGACCCGTCTCGTCAAGCCAGCTTCAGGTCGTTCGCTGAACTCTGCGTCACTCGCCAGATGATCACAGCCATCAAGACCGCCACTCGGCAGAAGCACGCACCGCTCAACGGGTACGTTTCCCTCTCACGTCCGACGACGAGTGACGAAGAGGGCGAAAGGCTTCTGGCTGACATCCTTGCAGCGAAGGAAGCATGCGATCCGGCGGACGTCGTCATCCAGGCATGGGAGAACGATTACATCCGCAAAGGCTTCAAAGAAGCTCTTTCTCCGTTCGAGGCCCAAGTGCTGCGTTACTACATGGATGGCTGCTCTTATCAGGAGATAGCCGAGAAGCTCGGGCGTCACGCCAAGTCGGTGGACAATGCGCTCCAGCGCGTCAAGCGCAAGATCGAAGTGCAGATAGACCGCTGCAGGATGTGCTGAACGGTCTCGTTCTGGCAATCCCTGTCCGCGAGCGTCTACAATAGGCGGCGCTTGCTGGCGTAGCTCAATGGCAGAGCAACTGCCTTGTAAGCAGTAGGTTGTGGGTTCGACTCCCTCCGCCAGCTCCAGACATGAAGAACGGCGTCCGATCACGGGCGCCGTTCTCAGTAGGTGCGACCGATCGGTCTCAACCCAATATGCGTGGCGTCACAGGCGTCTGTCCTTCCGCCCAGAGAACCTCTATCGCCTCCACAGGCTCTGCGATGTTCTTGAGCTCGACCGTCCCGTGGCTGTGAGTCCTCAGGTCCGGGGACCTCCCTGCGTCGGCGACCTCCTTGGTAGTGAATATCTGACCGCCGTCTCCGAGGTCCATCACTCGGGCTGCAAGGTTGAGCGCATTGCCTATGAACGGCCGTCCGGACTTGTCCAGCACTATCTCTCCGTCGGCCACCCCTATCCGTATCACCATGTCGCGCTCTCCTTCGTGACTGGCGTTGTACTCGTCGAGGGTGCGTTGCATCGTCACGGCGGCGTGAAGAGCGTTGCTGGCCGAACTGAACGCGGCCACAAGACCGTCACCACCGGTGGACTTGCCCTTGCCGCCATAAGAACTTATGACCGGCAAAAGGAGGTCAC
>CAYWAF010000026.1:0-17543 GCA_964456355.1 uncultured Eubacteriales bacterium
TCAATCTTCTGACCCGGCGGTCGTGAGCGTGACCGAGGGCCTCACGGAAGTCCGACGGCCGACTTCCATTGCTCCAAAGCATCTTGCGCGCCGGAGACACCCCACATGTCTATGACCCGCTGGTCTTTGGCAATCGCCTCACAAAGTCTCTCGTATTCGTACTCTTCGATCCCCATGGTCGATACGCCGGTAGAGTTGGATGCCGAAGCCAAGATGAGCATCGCTACCGCCTTGCCGAATGAACTCTCGAGCTTCCCACGCACATGTTCATCGAAGGCGGTCTGATACTCACTCATCTCAGACCACCCCTTTCCTCTCCAACAGGCTACCGTCAGGGCCTATCACCTCTATCACGAAGGGCATCCGTCCCACCTCATGCGTGGCACACGACAGGCACGGGTCGTGGGCACGGATCCCCATCTCCATCTGACGCACGCTCTCGGTGGTCACGGCCTGCTCGCGTGGCAGACCCTCGACCACTTGAGCCACCGCATCATCGAGAGAGGCGGTGTTGTTCGTGGTCGCGACGATCAAGTTGGCCTTCGTGACGCGACCGACCTCATCGGCCTCATAGTGGTGTATGAGCGTGCCGCGGGGAGCCTCTATTGCAGCGATGCCGGTCCCTGCTCCCCTCTCCACCTTCACGCGCACGTCGTCAGAGGTGATCTCTTCGTCGGAGAGTAACGCTTCGAGTCGCTCGAACCCGGCCACCAGCTCGATCATCCTCGCCCAGTGGTACGCCAGGATGGCATGGACGGGGCGACCCAGTTCGCTGTGGAACGCCTCGAGCATCTCGCTCGAGCGTGGACCCGGCATCCTTTCGGCCATGTTGATCCTGGACAGCGGGCCGACCCTGAACGAAGCGCCTTCTCCTCCGGAGAGCAGATAGGTGGTCTTGGCGTAGCTGTACGGGAGAACGTTCTCGCCGATGTGCTCGAAGTACTCCGAAGGGGCGAAGCGCTCGGTGAGCGTGCCGTCGGCCGCCATCACGACGATGGTGCCGTCGTATACGTCGTAGGTATCACCTTCGGTGAGCAGAGCCATCGCGGGCATCGGGGTCTTGCCGTATCCGGGATTCTCCTCGAGCAGGCGTAACGTGCTCTCACGAGCCAGTTCTGCCGAGAAGAGCGCATCGTCAAGACTGCCTCGGACCTGAGCGAGCATCTCGTCACGCTCTTCGGTGGTTATCCCTTTGCTCATCCCGCCGGGGATCGCCGTCACCGGATGGCTCGCCCTGCCTCCGACGGTCGCGACGATGTTCTGTCCGGTCTTGCGCAGCCCTATGGCCTTGAGGGCGAGGTCCGGTCGGGCACTGATGACACCGAGTATGTCCCGGCTGCCCTCGCCGTTGTTGACGAGGAAATCAGGTCCGGCGAGCAAGAAGAAGTGCAACGCATGGTCCTGGACGAAGCCACCCAGGTGCAGCATCTCGCGCAACATGCGCCCGGTCCTCGGCAGCTCCACCGAGTACATCGCATCGATCGCTTTTACGGCGGCGAGATGGTGGCTGACCGGACACACACCACAGATGCGACTCGTAATCAGCGGCATCTCCCACACCATGCGACCTTCGACCATCTTCTCGAAGCCACGGAACTCCATTACGTCGAAGTGTGCTCCCTCTATGCGGTCGTCATCATCGACGAACAGAGATATGCGGCCGTGACCTTCGATGCGCTTGACGTCAGGAAGGTGGATGACCTCACTCATCGTCATCGCCTCCCTCCGATTCGCGGATCGCAGGGAAGACCGATATCGGCATGCTGAAGCGATAGCCCGTTCCCACCAGGTCGTCGAGGTACATGAGGGCGCCTGCAGGAAGGACTGCAGCCAACGTGTCTATCATCTTCCCGCCTTGCTCGAACTCTTTGCGGCTCGGGCCCAGACAACCTCGGCAGGGTATGTTCGCTGCCGTGCATTTCGCCCCGCAGCCCTCGCGCGTCATCGGACCCATGCACACGATCCCTTGTTCGAGGAGGCATCTCTTCGGGTCTATCTCGTCGAGTTCCATGATGCCGTAGACGGCATCTGAGACAAACTCGGCCGAGTGCTCCAGAAGCGTCTTCTTCTCGCGCTCGCATTCGTCACACATGTTCCTGCGAGGTGGCGTCCACTCCTCGCCCGTGAGCGCAGCGTGGATGGCATCCATCAACACATCCGTCTCCGGCGCACAACCGGGCACGGAGATGTCCACGTCGACCAAGGCGGACAACGGCTTGACGTACGAGGTCAACGGCGGGAGCCCTTCTCCGGGACGCTCGTCCCCATAGACCCCCTCCATGAGGTCGTCGACGGTCATGAGGTTGCGCAGGCCACCTATCCCGCCCAAGGCCGCACAGCTGCCGACGGCAACGAGGACCTCGGACTTCTCACGCGCCTCCAGGAGCTTCTCCACGTCCCTCTCGTTGGTCAGCGCGCCCTCGACCAGGGCTACATCGCACTCCCGCATCTCATCACTCTCTATCATCGGAGAAGTGACGATCTCGGTCGCCTCTATGAGGTCCAAAAGCCCCTCGTGGGCATCGAGCAGCGAGACATAGCACCCCTCGCAGCCGCCAAGAACGACATGGGCCAATCTCGGCTTGCTCACTTGGGGCCTCCTTTCTCGTCGGGTTCTTCTTCCAGGGTGTCGATGAGTTCGTTGACTTGCTCTATGAAGCGCTCTCCCTCGAAAGGTGAGATGTCGACGATGCGCAAGCGCGAGTCATCGAGATGACGTGACCTGAGCACGGTCCGGAGCAGGTTGATGCGACGGTCCATGTCCAGGTTTCCTATCAGGTTGTGGCAGTGACCCTCACGACAACGGAACACCGCCACTCCATCGAACCCTTCCTTGAAGGCCTCCAACACATAGAGCGTGTCCAGACGGCCTCCGCACGGTATGCGGACAGGCAGGAAGGAGGCCGGATAGGTCTCTCCGGTCTTGTATGCGCCATCGGCAGCCGGGTACCCGCACCCACCACAGAGGAAGCCGATGACCTTCTTGTCGTCGGTCTCCACCTCGGCAAGGGTCTGGATGGCCTCGATGATGTAGTCGTGTGGAGAGTTGACTATGTCCCTGGCACCGACCGGACATGAGACCACGCACTTCCCGCATCCCCTGCAGCGCCTCACGTCCACGTGAGACAGACCGTCATCGCCTATGTAGCAGGCTCCGAAGGCGCAGGTGCGCACGCATGAAGCACACCCGCCGCACAGACTCTCGTCCACGCGGGAGGTGTCACGGTAGTGTATGGTCTTCTCCTGGTTGAGCTTCAGGAGGAGGGCTATCGCCGCAGAATCGGCAGCAGCCACCCTGTCACGAGCGGCTATCTCACTCTGGGTCGCAGGCACAACCATGATCCCGGGGTCCACCGTCTCCGCCGGATGGGTGGCGGGATCTATGGACCTCGCCCTTCCCTCGTCATCGACGTCGACCTTGAAGTGAGCCCTCAACTCTTCGACCCAACCTGTCTCATCGGGCTCGGCTAGCAGGATGCCGCCCACGTTGTGGGTCACCGTGCCCTCCGGCGACTCGAACTCTATCTCGTAATCACCCAGCCACCCTTGGCCGTCGGTCACGCGTGCGTTGTCTATGAGCAGACTCGCGGGGTGTCCCATCACGAAGGAGACCGTCGCGCGCAGTTTATGGCTCTTGGATATCCTCTCGGAGCCGTTGCTGCGGTCCGCGATCACCACGGAAAAGCCCAGTTGGAGAAGACGCTGTGCGGCCACCAGCCCCTCAGAGGTCGCACCCAGTATCGCGACCGAACGCTTCGGCTTGGTCTCTATGGCCTCCAGCGGCTCAGCCATTGTCGCCCGCAACACGGCGACGTCTATCAGAGCCTTGGCCTTCTTCGTTGCTCCCTCAGGATCGTCCTTGTGGACCAATGCTACCTGCTCGATGATGTTGGCCGTCACGACGTTGTTGGGGTTGAGGCCGGCCTTCACAAGTTTCTGCTTGAGGTATTGGCCCGACAGACTACGGGTGTAGTGTTCGACGGAGTTGCCTGCCAGAACGATCGCATCAAGGCCCGTATCGCTGATGTCCTGAACCATCTGTGCCTGCACGGCCGGATCGAACAGGTCGTCGACCACGCGGACGACGGCCGCTTGCTCCCTTGCATCTGCGATGGCGGCATCGATGTCGACGACATCGCTGACCGTTCCGTTGCCACGGGAGACATAGATGCCCAACGGCATGCTCCCTCACCCCTTCTTCAGTCGCGAGACGCGGGCCTATAGAACTACGCGGGATGTGATCCCCGATACCGGTCGGGAAGATCGTCCCCGCGCCTGATACCTTCATGCATCGGTCATATACCGTTCACGCCTTAGCAAATATCACAGACCGTTCGGCCAGGATGATTTGTGACCTGGGACACTAAGAAAAGATTATGTTCAGGATACATCCAAAAACACCCATTTTCACTCCTCGAGATCATCACCTGCGACAAGACGCTCGATGAGTGCTGCTATCTCCTGTATGGGAGCCACCTTCTTGACGGCGCCACGCTCTACCGCTGCCTTCGGCATACCGTACACCGTGCAAGTCTCCTCGCTTTGAGCGATGGTCGTCGCACCTTTGTCGGCCATGGCCTTGAGCCCATCAGCGCCGTCCGAGCCCATGCCGGTCAGCACCACGCCTACGGCGCGGCTCCGGAAGCTCCTTGCCACAGAATCGAAGAGGACATCGGCAGAGGGTATGTAGAGTTCTTCGGAGTATGGCTCCTTGAAGCGCATCGTCCGGCCGTCCATGGCCAGATTGGAGCCGGTGGGGGCGAGATAGGCGATGCCCGGCTCCACGTCCGCACCGTCCACAGCCGGTTCCACCTTGATCCTCGAA
This sequence comes from uncultured Eubacteriales bacterium, assembly GCA_964456355.1. Lineage (GTDB taxonomy): Bacteria > Actinomycetota > Coriobacteriia > Anaerosomatales > CAYWAF01 > CAYWAF01. Next base: position 4,826 of record CAYWAF010000026.1, read on the forward strand.
CCTGAGTTCAGCCAGCTCACAAGACCCGGCACGAAGCCGTCCGCGATGTGTTGCGCTATCACTATCGAAGCAGGGAACGCTGAGGGCAGCCTGCTGAGGATGTCCAGCAACGCGCTCGGGCCACCCGTGGAAGACCCCACAGCCACGAGCGGACGAAGGGTCGGCGCGGAAACAGGGGCTCCGATACGTGCGGCCTTGGAGGGAGTGCGCGTCCTATGACGACCTTTGATATGGGTGATCACGCGCACTTTGGAGAGGAGTTTGACCTTGCGGATGACTTCCTTGCCGATCCGGTCCAGATCGGCCCAGTCACGAGGCTCCGGTTTCTTTATGACCTCCAGGGCCCCGACCTCCAGAGCGTCGAAGGCCCGACCCATCCCCTCCCCATGGACCGATGAGGACACGACCAATATGGGTGTAGGAGTGTACGCCATGATGCGTTCCGTGGCAGCCAGTCCGTCCATCTTGGGCATGTGGATGTCCATGGTTATGAGGTCCGGCTTGAGCTCGGCAGCCGCTTCGACCGCCTCCTGACCGTCGCGTGCAGTACCGACGACCTCTATGTCGCTGTCGGTGGAAAGGATCTGCGCGAGCATCTCCCTCGACACGAGGGAGTCGTCGACTATGAGAACGCGGACTTTGTCGGAGTGCGTTCGGCTCATGGCGTCTTCTACCAGATCAAGCGCTCGACGGTGTCCAGGAGCGTGTCCTGGTTGAAGACGGATTTCGTGATGTAGGCGTCGGCTCCGGCGTCGATTCCCATGGCTTTCTCCTCTTCACGCTCCAGAGACGTGACGATGACCACGGGTATCTCTCCGAGAGATGCGTCGCTCTTGATGCGCCTGGTCAACTCGAAGCCGTCCATGTTCGGCATCTGGACGTCGGTGATCACGGCATCGACATCGATGCCTTCCTTGAGTTTCTCGTATCCCTGCGCCCCGTCCACGGCAACCTCGACGTCGTAACCGGCCGCTTCGAAGATGGAGCGCTCCAACTCCCGGGTCGTGAACGAGTCCTCGCAGATGAGGACCTTGCGCGGTCCCGCCTTCTCCTCCGTGGCCACCGGACCGGTCTTCTGCCCCGCCTTGAAACGGGCATTTTCCATCAGATCGGGCACATTGAGTATGGGCACGACTTCGCCCGCACCGAGTATCGTGACCCCGGCCACGTTCTCCACTTTCCGCAGGTGCGTGCCCAACGGTTTGATGACTATCTGTTGCTCTCCCACCAGGGCATCGACTATGAAGCCCATCCTGTGCCCGGAGAAGCCCACCGTCGCTATCGGGACCTTCCCCTCCTCGTATACACGTCCGGGCACTCCAAGGATGTCCGCCAGAGCCACAAGCGGGATCGTGCGGCGCTGGCGTCTTATGACCTCCCGCCCTTCCACTTTGATGATGTCGTCCGGGTTGACGCGTATGGTCTCTTCGATGGAGGTGGTCGGAAGAGCATATGTATAGTCTCCGACTCGGAGCATGAGTGCCCTGATTATCGCCAAGGTGAGCGGTATGGTCAGACGGAACGTCGTGCCCTTTCCGAGTTCGCTCTCGACGTCCAGGGAGCCCTTCAACTTCTCGACTATGAACTCGCGCACGACGTCCATTCCCACGCCGCGGCCGGATATCTCGGTGATGATGGCGCTCGTGGAGAAGCCCTTCTCGAAGATGAGGTAGACGGCCTCGCGGTCGGACATCGCAGCGGCTTCGGCCTCAGAGACATAGCCCTTGCGGATGGCGACCGTGCGCACTTTGTCGGGATCGATGCCCGCACCGTCATCGGATATCTCTATGACTATGTGGTCACCCTCTTGACGAGCGGTCATGCGTATCGTGCCCTGGGCGGGCTTGCCCGCGGCCATACGCTCTTCTTCTGATTCGATGCCATGGTCGACGGCGTTGCGCATGATGTGGATGAGCGGGTCGTTTATCTCCTCTAAGACCTTCTTGTCCAGCTCGGTGTCTCCACCCTCGAGTATCAATCGGACGTCTTTCTTGAAGGAGCGTGCCAGGTCACGCATGGCCCTCGGGAAGGTGTTGAAGACCGTGGAGACCGGGAGCATGCGAAGTCGCATGCCGTGCTCTTGCAGGTCGTTGACGACGACGGTGGTCCTCGAAACGTCGTCGGCATATCCCTTCGCGAACGACGTGAGTTCGCGCTTGCGGTCCGAGAGCAGCTTGTCGAGCGCCTCGATGTCGTCCCTGATCATCGCCATCTGCAAATCGTCGTCCAGAGATATGCCGCTCAATGCGGATTTCAGCCGGATCCATGTGGTCCATATGTCGGCGAACTCTGAAGTCGCCTGCCTGAGCGAGACCACGCGCTGCTCGGCCTTGATCTGGGATATCACGACCTCGCTTATGAGGTTGAGCAGCGTGTCTATCTGGTTGGTGCGTATCCTTATGGTGGAGTGGACCTTGGTGCGGATCCCCTCCTCGGGCTGGACAGTGGCGCTGCCCTTTTTGCGCGGAGTCTTCTCTTCTTCCTCGGGAAGCGCTTCTCCTTCGACGCTCGCCCCTTCTTCGGCGAGGGCCTTCTCCTCCGGAGCCTGCGTACCTGCATCCTTCTCGTCGGATGCAGGCGTCGCGCTCGCCTTCGCAGTCGCCGTCTTCTTCTTGGAAGAGGGAGGGGTCCCCGTTCCCTCGGCTATCGATGTGAGTCGCTCCTGGAGTCCTTTGAGGTCGAGGTCTTCCGGAACGTCCTTCTCGACGTTCTCGGCAAGGTAGACGATGGTGTCCAGGGCCTCGAAGAAGGAGTCGGACAGGTCGGGGGTGTAGGTCATCTCACCGTCCCGGACCTTGACCATGATGTCTTCCAGGCGGTGGGCTATGTCGGATATGTCGATGAGCCCGACCATGCGGGACGAACCCTTCAGTGTGTGCGCATCACGGAGCATCTGGTCTACGAGGTCCGCGTTGTCCGGCTCGGCCTCGAGCGTTATCACGCCCTCGTTCAGACGCTGCAGGAGGTCTTGTGCCTCCTCCTGGAACTTCGCTATGAACGCGCTGCGGTCGAACTCGACCATGCGTGGTTCCCTTCCTGCGCCCTACGCTACTCCTCGATAAGGGTGAAAGCTGCTCCGACCTGACTGGACTCTTTCGCTATGGCAGAGAGCTGCTCGGCTGAGGAGGCGACCTGCCTTCCTCCGGCCGCCGTCTGCTGAGCGACCGCCGCGACCTCGCGCATAGCCTTGACGACTTGGTCGGTGGCGCTCTTCTGCTGCTGCGTGGCGCCGGATATCTCCTTTGCTGCCACGGTGGTCTGCTCGATGGTCTCGAGGATCTGGTCGAGGGACTCCCCGGTGATGTTGGCGAGGTCCACGCCCTCCTGCACCTGCTTCATCTCCTGCTCGGTGGCGATGACCAGGTCGTTGGCGGCACTCTGTATCTCCGTCATTATCGTGGATATCTCGCCCGTGGAGTCCACGACCGATTCTGCGAGCTTGCGGATCTCGATGGCCACGACTGAGAAGCCTTTGCCTGCTTCGCCGGCTCGAGCAGCCTCGATGGCAGCGTTGAGCGCGAGTATCTTCGTCTGGTCGGCGATGGTGTTGATGATGTCGAGCACTTGACCGATCTGCTGACTCCTCTCGCCCAGCGAAAGGATCTTGTTCGCCGAAGACTGGCTCCTGTTCTTGATCTCCTCCATCGCGGTGAGGGTGTTGAGGACCGCCTGCTGACCGGATTCAGCGCTGCCCAGCGACCTCTCGGCCATCTTGACCACCTGGTCGGCGTTCTCGGCTATCTGCCGATAGGTGGCCGCGAGTTCCTCCATCGTCGCGGTCGTCTCGCTTATGGAGGCGGCCTGCTCCGCAGACCCGGATGCTTGCTCCTCGGTCGCGGAGAGGATCTCACTCGATGCCTGCGCGAGCCGTCTGGAGGACTCCTGCGTCTGCCTGATGAGGTAGACGATGAGGTCGAGCATCTGGTTGTAGGACCTGGCCAGCTCACCGAACTCGTCGTTGGAGTCGACCTTCACCTTGTGGCCGATCTCTCCCTGACAAGCGGCCTTCACGCTGTCGACCACATACCCGAGGGGCGCCATGAAGCGCTTGCCTATCATCACGAACGCGATGACCCAGGCGATGGAGAGGGCTACCAGCCCCACCAACATGATGGCCCCGTCGCGGGCCATGTTGTCCGTGAACGTGTTCATCAGGCCGTCGCTCAAGACCCACCATGCCAAAAGCCACTGCAAGGTGTTGAAGACTGAGAACAGCAAGATGTTCGCTAGTGAGTATTTCCACAGGAACTTGCTCCTGAAGTTGGTGATGAGTTCCCGGAACATCACATATGCCTCCTCGATCGGGTGTTCACTCCGCGACACCTACCGGTAGAAGTATCCTGTCCACATTCATCAGACCTATCAGTCTCTCCCCTATGTACACTGAACCCGAGACGAACTCCGCTTGCGTCTTGTCCATCGTGGATACAGGTGGCTCGATACCGTCTTTCGAGACATCGGTGATGTCTCCGATCTCGTCCACCACCATGGCGGTGGCACATTCATCGTTCTGGATGACTATGGCCGGCAAGATGCCTTCATCGTCCGAGATACTGCCGACACCCATCAGTCTGGCGATATCGGTGACGGAGATGATCTCGCCTCGTATGTTTATGACGCCCAGGATGAAATCCGGCACGCAAGGTATGGGGGTTATATGGTACTCCTGGTGTATCTCGCGCACGTCTTCCACCTTGACGGCGTACCACTCCTCTCCGAGACGGAAAAGGAGCAGGCCCATGAAGTCGCGAGCCTCTTCGGACTCGGCCTCCTGGGCGAGTGACTCTGCTCGCCTGCGTAAGACCTCTTCGGCCGTCTGTGCCAATGAAGAGCTCTCGTCCGTGAGGCGATCACGAGCGGTATCGTCGTTGGTCTCAGGCAAATCGCCGCTCCTTCACGAAGGTCATCCCGACAGCCCGACTGGTTCCAACATCTTATCGATGTCGAGCAGGTAGATAAGCCCCCTGTCCATGCGACAGACACCCTTCATCCGTCCTGCGAGCGCGTGCATGCGCGGAGGATCCTGCAGGCACCCCTCGGGCATCGTCAGGACGTCCTCGACCTCGTCGACTATCATCGCCACCAACTGGCCGTCGGTCCTACAGATGATCATCGGCGTCTCCAGACGGTACTCCACCCGGGGGAGCCCGACGAGCAGTCTCGCATCGAGAGCGGGTATGACCACGCCGCGCAGGTTGACCATGCCGACGAGAGGCCCCCCTTGCGCCGGGACCTCGGAGAACTCCACTATCTGCTGTATCTCCTGGACGCTGGATATCGGCAAGGCGTATCTCTGCTCGTCCAGGAAGAAGACTATTATCTTGGCATCCAGCAGGGACGTGGCCTCTCCGGTCGGACGACCCTCGTCCTCGGGAGTCGCGACAGGCTCCTCGGTCACCACATCGTCCGATCCGGACACCTGAGCGGAGGCCTTCTCCGTCTTCTTCGGAGCAGTCTTCCTGGACCTCGTCTTGGGCGCGGCCTTCTTCTTCGTCGTCCTGCCGGTGGTCTTCTTCGACTCCGGAGCGGATCTGTCAGTGTTCTCGCTCTTCTTACGGGGCGTCATCTGTCTCCGTCCGTCACTCTGTGTACCTGAGGACACGGTTGAGCTCGTCCGGACTCACTATCCCTGCCTGTACTTTCGCAAGGCCGGAGGCGACCATCGGCCTCATCCCGGCTGCCGCTGCAGCAGCAGCGATCTCTGCAGCCGAGGCGCCTTGCGCGATCTTGGCTCTCACGGGCTCGGTGAAGGGCAGGACCTCGAAGATGCCGGTAGCACCGGAGAAGCCGGTGTTCCTGCAGTTGGGACAGCCGGCCCCCGCCTTCACGGTCATGCCTTTGGGAGCTCCCGGTATCTTCGCTGCTATGGTACTCTCCACCTCCTGCGTGCAGTCGGGACAGTTCGTGCGCACCAACCGCTGCCCGACCCCGAGAGTGAGCGCAGAGGCCAAGCTCACCGGCTCCGCGCCGAACTCCATCATCCTATGCACGCCACTCACAATGCCACCGCCGGAGAACGTGGCGATGACGAGCTTGCCCTTGCCGGCTGCCTCGATAGCCAGATGGACCTCTTCGACGGTCTGCAGGGCGTCTATGGCCAAGACATCGGTGTCCTGGCTTATCCCGGCTGCGAAGTATGAGGCTGCGCCGACCGAGGAGCCGGGGTTGACCAACACCTGAGCAACGGCCGGGATCTCGTAGTCTATCTGCGCCTCTACGGAGTAGACCGTCTTGCCGGCGTGCGCGGCGTGGGCGAGCAGGGCGTAATAGGTCGAGCTGCGACCTCCTGCGACAGGCGCACACACCAGCAGGATGCCTCTGCCGCGCTCGACCATCGCCGTGAGTGCCTTGACCTCGGCTTCCGTCATGCCAAGCTCGGAGAGCGAGCGTGGGGATATCTCGTCGGGGCTGAGGGAGATGACCATCCTCTGTCCCGCCACCGTCGGCACCGACGAGACGGTGACGACGAGGTTCTTGTCGAGGACCTTGGTCTTGAGACGACCCAGAGCAGGAAGGGATGCCGGGACCGAGCCGAGTCGGGCGAAGCTCTTGAAGCCGTCTATCAGCGCTGACTGCATCGAGATGGGAGCGCTCGCGACCTTCTCGAGACGCCCGGATATCCGGTAGACGAGGAAGAAGTCCTTCTTGTACGGGAGGACGTGGATCTTCCTGGCGCCCTTCCTCACCGCGTCCTCGAGTATGTCGGTGACGAGCAAGGCGACCTTACCGGCATCGGCCACGGCAAGTACGTCCAGGTCTATTCCCGCAAGTTCTTCCACGACTTCTTTCTCCGCGACCTGCTCGAGTATCTCGGCCATGGCCTTGGGAGTCTCTACGACCTCGTCCGCCTTCTCCGCCTTCATGGCCTCCTCGTGCGCCGGAGCCTCGGTGACCACTATCTCGGGTCCACCCTGGTCCACCGGAGCCTCGAAGAGGTCGGCCACGTCCAGGTCGAGGTCCTCATCGCCCACGACCTCACCGGGAGTCGACTGCCCCGACGGCGCGGATGCCGTGACCTGAGCGATGACGTCCTCGCTTTCCGCCGAAGGAGGTGTGGGGATCCCTTCTATGGGTGGCGACGGCTCTTGCTCCATAGCGGCACCCTCACCATAGGTCTCACGTATGGCGCCGGCTATGGAGGATTCGTCAGCGAGCACGGCCTCGACCTCCAGGCCGAGCTCGGAGGCCACATCGTCGAGTTTGAAGATGTCCAGAGGGTTCCCTATGGCGACCGTCAATATCCCGTCTATCTCGAAGAGCGGGAGCATGTTCCGTTCACGCGCGACATCCGCAGGCATGATGCCGAGCGCCTCGGTGTCCGGAGAGTAACTGGACAGATCCACTGCCGGTATGCCCAGCGCGTCTTCAAGCACGCTTTTCAGGTCTGCGAGCGTGATGAGTCCACGCTCGACGAGTGCGTCACCGTACGTCTTGCCCGTCGCCTCTGCAGACTCCTTGATCGAGGAGAGCTGTTCAACGGTCAGTAGACCGACATCGATGAGAGCGTCCAGGACCTTCGTGGAGATGGATGCGGGCTCAGCCACTTTTGCAGACTCTCCTCCTTCAGCCCTGGACCTTCTCGAGTTCCTCGGCCACTGCTTCGAGCAACCTCTCGGGTTCTATGGGCTTGGTCAGATACTGATTGGCGCCCGTTCGGATGCCGGTGGCCATCGCCTGTTCTTCCGTCTTGGCGGTGAGCATGATTATCGGGATCGCCTTGTATTTCTGGTCGAACTTCAAAAGCCGGCACACTCTATAACCGTCCAGCTTCGGGAGCATGACGTCGAGCAGGATCAGATCGGGCATCTCGGCCCTCGCCACCTCGAGCGCTTCGGCTCCGTCTGCTGCGGTGATGACGTCGTAGTCTCCGGACTGGAGGATGGCCTTTATCATCTCCAGGATGGTCGGACTGTCGTCCACCGCCAGAATCCGTGCCTTCGCCATACCCATCTCCCCTCCGCGATCGCGGCTCTATCTGTGATTATCGCACTTCACAGCGGTTCTTATCACCCACGGCCAGCTGTCTTCCGACACTCTAGCAGACTGCGCTCGCATGTCTGAACGAGCAAGTCGAGCTTGAAGCCTCCCATGAAGGTGGTCCACTCCCCTTCCGGGTTGTTGTATATCGCCTTGACGGCGTTCTCGTAATAACGATAGGCGGTGTCCAGAGAACCTCTCGCTTTGTAGATGTTGCCCAGATTCAAGTGGGCGAGCACGAACTCGGGATCCGAATAGATCGTCCGCTTGAACTCGGCCACCGCTCCTTCGGTATCATCGGTGCGCAGATGGATCATCCCGAGGATGTAGCGAGCAGTGGCAAGAAGCGGGTCCGCCTCCAGCGTTGCGTATGCATCCTCTTTGGCACCCTCCAGGTCACCCGTGTCCAGCCGCGCCCATGCCCTCAGGAGCAAGGCCTCCATGTTGTCAGGCTCTGCTAGAAGTATCTCCTGGGTCAGTGAGAGGGCCTTGATCGCTTGGCCGGCTGCTACCGCCGCTTTTGCCTGCAAGAGGAGGTCGGAGTCTGAGAGTTCGACCTCGCCTGAAGAGTCTTCTACGTGAACGTCCTGCCTCCGCTCCGAGAAGACGCGACGCCTGTCACTCCTGCCGTCCGAGCGCATCGCAGCAGTCCTGTCTGCGATCAGGGCAGAGAAGCTCTGCCGCCGGGGCCTCGGCTTGCGGTAGAGGAACACGCCTCCTATCTCGACCGGCTCGAACTCGTCCGAGATGCTCGTGAGTGTCTCGGAGTGTCCTACGAACAAGTATCCGCCAGGGTTGAGAGACCTGAAGAAGTTATGGACCACCCGGCGCGTGGACTCCAGCTTGAAGTAGATCGTCACGTTCCTGCAGAAGATGACGTCCCAGTTACCCATCAGACCTAACGGATACGGCTCCTTGATGAGGTTGTGGTACTGGAAGTCGACTATCGACCTCACCTTGTCCACGACCTTGTGACCATGGGGCGTGGGGATGAAGAAACGCGAAGACACCGAGTGGGGCACGTTGAGCAAGGAGCGTGAGGGATAGATGCCCTCTCGTGCGCGGTCGAGAGCGTTGGTGGACACGTCCGTGCCCAAGACCTCGGGGGTGTAACCCAGCCCCTCAAGGCCGGAATCGATCAACGTCATGGCGATGGAGTACGGCTCTTCACCGGTGGAGCATCCCGCCGACCAGACCCTGAAGACCTTCTGGGTCTCCGACTTGCCGTCCAATATCTCCGGGACGATGTGCTTCCTCAAGGCCTCGAACTGCGCAGGGAACCTGAAGAAACTCGTTTCGTTGATGGTCACGAGGTTCATGAGTTCCTTGAACTCGTTCTCGTCGCTGCAAAGGAGTTTGTAGTACTCGCCGAGCGACAGAAAGCCGAAGCGGGTCGCCCTGGTCACCAGAGAGATGCGAAGAGAGTCTACCTTCTGGTCCTCCAGGTAGATCCCGGAGTGTCTGTGTATGTAGTCGCGAAACCGCTCGAACTCTTCGGGCGTCAGATCTTTCGCCAGGCTCTCGCCTGCTCTTGCCATCAGATGTCGTCCCCGCTCATCCGGTCACGACCCCACCTGCGCTTCGTCAGATGTGCCGAGTTTCTCGATCAACCCTGCCGCGAACATGCCGTATAGGATCTTCGCGGTCTCGAAGTCGTTGTATCCGGTGAGTTCCGTGAGCTCTCTCACGGTTCTACCGGAATGCAGGTAGCAAAGAAGCATCCATTCCTTGGGTTTGAGATGGATCTCCATGGATTTGTCGCCCGGAGCGGAGGCCATGATGAACGCCGTGTCCAGGCTGGGTATCTTCTCACGGATCTTGCTCCACAACTCCAGGCGGCGAGAAGCCTCCATGATCGCATTCTCCACCGAGACAGCTATGCCTATGTCCTCTTCCTCACAGGTCTCTTCGGCCTCGAAACGCAACTCTCCGTTCTCCCAACGGAAGAGATCGAAGAGTGTGTCGTTTATCTGCTCCCGGATGAAGTCTTCCAAGACCTTCTCTTCGAGATAGCCCTCGTCGACCAGGATCTGTCCAAGACGACGATCGGCCTTCTCCTTCTTCTGTATCTTCTGCAGCCCGAGTGCCTGACGGAGCTGCTTCTCCGTGATGACGCCTGCCTTCACAAGACGACGGCCGAGCGACTCGCGGTTCCAGTTGGATGAGGCGAAGAAGACCCGGCCCTTCTTGAAGCAGACCTTGCCCTGGGCCTCCTCGTTCTCCATGTACAGCGTGCCCGTCTTGTCCCCGGACGCGAGCAGGCGGAACATCTCCTCCAGAGAGAAATCTTTGAGGTTGCCCTCGAGAGCCACGCCGTCACCTCCAGGTACGACACGTTCGATCGTGCATGGGCAATAGACACACCCGCAGTGTGCGGGTAAATCGTAGCACGCTGCCTCGGAAGGGTGGAATCTCCGGCGTCAGGACCTCCGAGACCCTCTTGTCATCCTGTCGCCCGCCGCATCTCGAACGCAGCACCCAACGCTCGGCCCTCCTCCGCCGTGCTCAGCCCTCCGTCATCGGCTATCAGCAGACCGCCCTCCGCACGGAGCGCTGCACAGCGGCGGACGGCGGCCTCCATGTGCTTTCGAGGACTACGGAGATCGACGCCTTCCAGGCCGCCGACGACCGCAAGACCAGCCCCGCGGGCCTCTGTGAAGAGTTCCTCGAAGCGCTCGAAGCCGAGACCCCCGATGTGCACTCCTGTGAAGCCTGCCCCGGCGATGTCGCGAAGAAGCGGGCCGACGTCACCGTCCGAGTGCAGGAGCACATGCGACCCCTCACGCCTCACCTCACTCACAAGAACGTCCATATGCGGGAGGATCAGCGTGCGGAAGTCTTCGGGAGCCATGAACGGTCCGGCGCCTCCTGCCAGATCCTCAGCGATGACCACGATGTCTGCTCCTGCCTGCAGGCCGCGCCGGACCTCGGCTGCGGTCTGCTCTGCGGCCGCATGGAGTGTAGCGTCCAGGCGCCGAGGGTCTTGCGCCACCTCAGTGAGCGTCTTCGTCCAACCCTCGGTCTCGGCGACGATGCCGAACGGACCCTCGACGACCCACATGGGCACGCGACCATCCTCCGCCAGTATGTGCAACTGCGAGATGGCATCGGGCGTCCATGAGGAGACGAATGCGAAGTCCAGGTCCAGCGTGGCGGCGGCGACCAGGAGCGACACGTCACCGTCAGGGACCTGTCGACCGGCAAGCCCCTCCAAGACTGCCTGCGTGAGGAAGGTGACGCCTTCGGCCTCCGACGGCTCACCGCGGAAGGCTTTCAGCACCTCGCTCTTGCTGTCACCGTCAACGCCCATATCGCTCCTCGCCCCAACGCGCGGTGGCTCACAAAGACCCGATGCCTGCAGTGACGCCCTCGCTGAGTGCCCATACGATGCCGAACGCTATCAGGACGCCTGCCAGGACGCCTATGAAGGCGCGCTTCCACTCTATGTCGAGGAGCCACGCAGCGAGTGAGCCGGAGTAAGCACCCGTGCCCGGCAGTGGGATGGCGACGAAGAGTGCGAGGCCCAGAAGACCGTACTTCTCGACTTTTGGATGGGCTTTCTTGCGGATGCGCTCGAGCTTGCGATGTATCCAGGAGCCTTCCGGGATGTGCTCGTAGACCCACTCGAGCATGAAGTATGTGGGAAAGAAGATGAGCGCGTTGGTCGCCACGATGATCGGAAGATAGAGCCGCTCCCCTGCTCCCACCGCCCATGGCACGGCGCCGCGGAGTTCGACCCACGGCACCAGGGTGAGCACGACATACTTCACATACGGCGGCAGATTGCCTATCAGGTCTTCCAAATCACGGCTCCTCATCCACGTGCGCGTAAGAGTCCCAGACTCGCTCGACCTCTGTCTGCCAGAAGGTCTGCGGATCGGAGACGTCACGACCAAGTTGCGCCGCATGACGGAAATAGCCCTTGCCGGGGATGCCGCTGTCGGCACGCACCACGACCGACCCTAGCATCACTCCCCGAGCGCCGTCTTCCTCGGAGCATATCTCGCCCAACAACACGCCCAGTCCCGCCGAACGAGCCTGCAGGCGACCATCACCGACCCTGGCCGCGAGCTCCCCGTACGTGATGGTGGAGCGTGCGGAAGCGACCTCCATGAGGGCTTGGCGCATCTCGCCGAGGGCCTCTTCCCATTCGCTCGGGCTGAAACCGTAGCGCGTCTTCCCGCGATCGGAGTCTGTGAGTCCACTCATGCGGCGATTCTAACGGAAGTGTCGAAGATGCGGGCGGCGGTCCGGTACCTCAGGGATGCAGGCGGCCGCCATACCTCACTATCAGGCGGCGCAGGTCGGGGTCGGGCATCTCGAGCTCATACCCCTGGCCGAACTCGAAGCCGATCTCTTTGACCTTGTTGAGAAGCCTCTCGTTCTCCACCCACGAAGCGACGGCGGTGCAGCCCTGCGATTCGACGAGAGAGCGGACGGCGGCCACGAACTGTCGACTGTCGCCGTCGGTGGAAAGTTCACGCACTATCGTCCCGTCCAACTTCACCTGGTCGAACTTCAACTCCCTGAGCAGGCCGAAGAGACCGAGGCCCGCCCCGAACTCGTCCAGCACGAAACGCGAGCCGAGCGGACGGAGGCGACTTATCCACTGCTTTGCGGCAGAGAGGTTCCTGACCACCGACTCCTCGTCTATCTCGAAGACCAGCCGGGTCGGGTCCATGTTCCTCCTGCACATCTCCTCTTCCACGAAGCGCGGCAACGACTCGTCGGCGAGATCGCC
>CAYWAF010000027.1:0-12716 GCA_964456355.1 uncultured Eubacteriales bacterium
AGGACGTGCATGACGGTGAGCGATACGACGAACTCGGTGACACCGAGACCTGCCAGTGGCAAGACGACGAGCGCGAGCGCCACTGTTCCGACGGCAACGCTGCTCTGGATCATCGCAGGAGCCCCGAACTCGCCGACCGCCATCTTCAGCCGTGCCCAGAACTGCACGAACAGCATGGGGACGACGGCGGCCAGGGCCGTTGCGTACGTCACGAAGGTGACTCCACCGAGCATGTTGCCTGCAAGCAGCGGATAGACGGACAACGCCACCGAATAAGCGACGCCTCCGAGCACGAGCGCTGCCGTCGTGCTGAAAGCCAACGCCTGCGAGCGGTCTATCCTTCCTCCACTCACGAAATAGGTGATCGCCTGCGACATGCCGAGGTCGGCGACGAGCAGCAGGATGCCTAGCGCGAGCAGCGCCAGAGCCAGCACGCCTCTTCCTGACGGCCCCAGATAGCGTGCGGTCACGATCGAGGTGACGATGCCAGTGAGCAGTGTGACGCCCTGTGGGGCGAAGGCCAGGAGCGTGTTGCGGGGTATGCTCATATCTGCTCGTTCATCCCGAGGAGTTCTTCGTAGAGCGAAAGATGGGCGTTGCAGACCATGTCTGGATTATGCAGGCGCGCTCTGGCGACACCTTCTCTTGCCAGTGCTTCGACCTCCGGCCCGCCCGTGAGTGCGCGCACCAGTGCACCTGCCAAGGAAGCAGGCTCCGGCTTACACAGGAGCGCAGCACCTTTCGCCATGGCAGGCACGCCCCCGACAGCCGTGGCGACCACGGGCACCATCTTCGTCCACGCTTCGGGGATGAGCAGGGGAGAGACTTCGTAACGGGAGGGTATGACGACCACTGCGGCCTGCGACATCTCTTTCGCGACCTGTCTCGAGGGGAGGGTGTCGCACAGGATGCTTCCTGACAACGCGCCCAGTCGCTCGGCGATGTGTCCGCCCACACCGAAAGCTATGAGTTTGGCGCCGGGATAGGCGTCATGGACCACAGGCCATGCTTTCGCCAGGATGTCCGCCCCTTTTATCTTGCGGTCGCCGCCGAAGAAGAGGACACGTTTCTGCCGAGTGCGCCTGGCGATCTTCTCGGCTTCGCTCACGCATGCGGCCTTGAAGAAGAGTGGTTCGATCGGGTTGGGTATGTGGACAATGTGCCGGGGAGGCTCCGGCAGGTTGACGCGCCACTCCGGAGTCACGTTCACCACGCGGTCCGCTCCCCGTATCGAGGTCTTGACCGCTCTGACCAGGAACGGCTTGAGGGCGAGAGTGGCAGGCTCCGGGTAGTGCGCAGCGGCATCCGCCAGAGGATCACCATGGGCCGTCAGGACGACGGGAGTCCTGTCGATGCGAGATGCAGCCACGCCGTTGTGCAGCAGACCGTGCGCATGCACGATATCCGGTCGTAGGTCCTCGATCGCAGTACGGACGGCCTTGCCGTAACGCGCAAAGCCGTGGAGCAGTTGCCCACGGCCGTCCATCGGCACGCGCACCAGGTCGAACGGCATCTCTGACGTGGGGATGTCGCTTGCATCGTTCCCGTTGCCTGCATCCGGTGCAAGCATGGTCACATGGACGCCGGCCTCAGAAAGTCCTTCGGCCAGCGTCACGACAGCGTGCTGCACGCCACCGGACGGATGTCCGTCCGGTGCGAGGTCGGCAAGCATCACCAGGTGCAACGGTTTCTCCTCCCGTCGATACCGGGCTCGACAATGATACGGAAGCTCACCGTTCGCCTCCAGCATCGTTCCCGTAACGGTTCTTGAGGGTCTTGCGCCTGCGACCGGTGACGACCTCGACGAACAGGCGCGGGCTCAACGTTATCAAGGTCGCTCCCAGCAGCCGCTTGCCGAACGAGTCGTAAGCGGTCAACACGGGATACACGTTACGCCTACCGAGCCCTGCGACCGCATCGACATCCAGCTCCTCCAGTCTGGCCATGGCCTCATAACGGTGCGCAGAGTCGCGCGCGATGTCGCGAGCGCGCTCATCCAAAGAGGCGTCTTCGGCATAGCGTGCCAGGAGTCCGGCGGTGGCTCTCCACTGCTTGGCTGCCGATGCCGAGGTGGCTCCGGCATGCCGGTGATAGATGCCCAGCGTGCGGCCGGTGCCCACATGTCGTCCTCCTGCAGCCAGGATCCTCAGCCACAGGTCGTAGTCCTCGACGAGCGAGGAGGTGTCGAAACCTCCCATGCGGTGGAACGTCTCGGCCCTGACCGTGGCCATTACGAAGATGCGGTTCCGTTGAAGCATCTCGGGAAGTGATAGGGAGAACGCTTCTTGTGCGGAGATCTCCACATCCCACACCCCCTCTGCTCCCCCGGAATCGAGCACCCTCGCGTTACAGGAGTATATGTCCGCACCGGGGTGGCTCTCTATCAATCCGGAGATGACATCCAGGTAACCGGGGTCCATCTCGTCGTCGGAGTCGAGGATACAGAGGAACTCACCGCGGGCTCGCCCCGCCGCCAGGTTGCGGGCGCTTCCCGGCCCTGCGTTCTGTTGCCGGATGACACTCACCCGCGTATCGCCTGCCGCTGCCTGCAGAGTGGCCTGTCCGGTGTCATCGGAAGACCCGTCGTCGCAGACGATCATCTCCCAGTCACCACATGTCTGGGCCAGCACCGAGCGCACCGCGCGCCCGACCGTGTCTTCGGCCTGGTAGGCGGCGCATAGGACGCTGAATGTCGGTACGCGCAGGCTCAAAAGTCCCCTTCTTCCCCTTATTGGGCGCATCGGCTCGTCAACGCCACGTTGACGAGGGCGGCCATGCAGCCGTATCGAAGCCCCTCCTCGTGTATACTCGCAGGTCGGACGTGCACTTGTCTCGTTCCCGGTTTGGGGGAGCACGTTGTACAAGGGTAAGACTGTCGGCGTCGTGGTGCCATGCCACAACGAAGAGCACCTCATCGGCAAGGTCATCGAGACGATGCCGGGCTTCGTCGACCGCATATTCGTGGTCGACGACGTCTCCACGGACGGCACCGTAGAGGTCGTCGCCGGCTATGTCGCGAAAGACCCTGAGCGCATCCGCTTGATAGAGCACGAGCGCAACGGGGGGGTGGGTCGCGCGATCGTGACGGGATATCAGGCGGCTCGCGAGGAGCGGATAGACCTCACGGCCGTGATGGCTGGTGATGCGCAGATGGACCCCGAGGACCTCCCTGCACTGCTCGATCCGGTCGCCGAGGGCGAGTGCGAGTACTCCAAAGGAAACCGCCTGTTCACGGGAGACGCGTGGAACATCATCCCGCGCGTGCGTTACCTCGGCAACTCGGCACTCTCGCTGATGACCAAGATCGCGTCCGGTTTTTGGCACGTGGCTGACTCGCAGACCGGTTACACCGTGATCGCTCTTGAGGCCCTCGACGTGATCGACCTCGAGCACCTCTATCCGCGCTATGGGTTCCCCAACGACCTTCTCGTCGAGCTCAACATCTTCAACTTCCGCGTCCACGACATACCCATCAAGCCCGTATACAACGTCGGCGAGCGCAGTGGCATCCGTCTGTGGAAGGTGATTCCCGCGCTCTCGTGGTTGCTCTTCAGACGTTTCTGGTACCGCATGTTCCAGAAGTACGTCATCCGCGACACCCACCCGCTGGTGCTCTTCTACGTCACCGGCTTCCTCTTCGCAGGTGTGGGCTTCTTCTTCGGCCTACTCCAGGTCATCGCGCGCCTGCGAGGCGTCCCGCCCTCGATAGCGACCACGGTGCTCTCGGCGCTGCTCCTGATAGCCGGGATACAGTTCATCTTCTTCGCCATGTGGTTCGACATGGACTACAACAAGGAGATGCATTAGGCGGATGGACGTCACTCCCGCTGACTCGCTCTCGGTCGTGATGGTCACCACCTCCTACCCTAGGTGGCCGGGGGACCACGCAGGCCATTTCGTCGCCTCACTGGCACGCTCCATCGCCGAGAGCGGCAACGCTGTCAGCGTGATCGCCCCTCATGACAAGGGCTCTTCCGAGTCCGAGCACGGTGACGTGGAAGTGATGCGCGTCCGGTACATGCCGGATGCGATGGAGCGCACCGCGTACGGAAGCGGGATAGTCCCCAACCTCAAGCGCGACCCTCGGGCCTGGATCGGCGTGCCCGCGCTCAGGCACTCCATGAGCGTCGCGTTGCAAGAGCACGCCACGGGTGCTGATATCGTGCACGCACACTGGGCTCCCACTGCGATGCTCGCGGATGTCCGCAAGACGGGAAAGCCCGTCGTGCTCACCCTCCACGGGACGGATGCCACGATGGCGGCGACCAGCCGTTCGTGGCGCAGCGTGCTCCGACAGGCGCTTGCCAAGGTGGACGGCGTGATATGCGTGTCGCAGGAGCAGGCGGACATGCTGCGCGAACTCGGCCTGTGGGGCGGTCCTCTCGAGGTGATTCCCGCCGGGGTGCCCACGGAGCTTTTCGAGCGGCCCCGGCCTACGCGCAAGGCCACTCACCCATTCACCTTCGTCTTCGTCGGAAGGCTCATAGAGGAGAAGGGCGTCATCGACCTCATCGAGGCGTTCACCTCTCTTCTCAGGAGATGTGCGGGCACCTGTCGTCTGGTGCTGGTGGGCACAGGCCCGCTCGAGGGCAAGATGCGCGAGCGCGTCGTGGCTCGCCACTTGGCGGGGGAGGTCTACTTCCTCGGCCACCTTCCCCATGAGGAGGCGCTTGCCGCTGTGGCCGAAGCGGACGTCCTCGTGCTCCCGTCCTACGGTGAGGGCTCGCCTCTGTCCGTGGTCGAGGCGATGGCGCTCGGCACTCCTGTCATCGGCACGCGTGTCGGAGCGGTGCCATCACTCATCGGGGACGATGGCCTGCTCGTCGAGCCGGGAGACATCGCCGGCCTTGCTTCTGCCATGGCGACGTGGGCCAGCGACCCGGAGGCAGCAGCCCGTGCGGGGCGAGCGGCTCGAGAAAGGGTGGCCAAGACCCATTCCTGGCCCCTGTTGGCCGAGCGCACCGTAGACTTCTATCGAGAGACCATCTCAGCTGCGGGTTAGCTGATCGGCTCCTACGAAAGTAGACTTGTGACACCATGAGTGAGCAAGATCGCAGATTCCGAGTCATCCAGGTGGTTAACAGTCTGGCTCCCGCCGGAGCAGAGCGCTTGACCACCGATCTGGCACGGACGCTGGACCCCGAGGAGTTCGAGGTCCACGTGCTGGTGGTCCGTGACGGGCGCCTGCGCGAGTACGTCGAGGAGGCCGGCCTCCCTCTCGTCAGTACCGGCTTCGAGTTCGACTACACCTTCCCCTTCGTCATCGCCCGCATGACCGCGTACATACGGGAGAAGCAGCCCGACATAGTCCACACCCACATGCTCGGGAGCGACATAGTCGGGCGCATCGCAGCCCTTTTCGCCGGCACGCCGATCATAATCAGCACCCAGCACGACACGCAGAAGCGTCGCTGGATATACCGTGTCTACAGACGCTTGACAGCATCCATGGTGGACTCCACCGTTGCCTGCTCGGAGGCCGTTGCCGACTTCTGCCGCACCCAGATAAAAGCTCCCGAAGAGCGCGTCGTGACCATTGAGAACGGCATCGACGTCGAGCGCTACAAGGCGGGGGAGGCGCCCTGGCGCGAGCCGGTGACTTTCGGCGCGGTGGGCAGCCTGATACCCGTGAAGGGGCATGACGTGTTGTTGGGCGCTTTCAAGCGTGTGGCCGCCGAGATGCCCAGCGCTCGCTTGCTCATCGCAGGCGAAGGCGTGGAACGCGAGCATCTGGAGGCCCTCATCGACGAGTACGGCCTTGCAGACAGAGTGACACTCCTCGGCAGGGTGGACGATGTGGTCGAGGTCTTGAAGCAGGTGGACGTCTTCGTGCACCCGAGCCGCACGGAAGGCCAGCCGCTCGCCGTTCTCGAGGCGATGGCGGCTGCAAAACCGATAGTCGCGAGCGACATCCCGGCCCTGTCCGAGACCCTTGCCGGCGGCGAGACCGGCAGATTGGTGCCTCCGGACGACGAGGATGCCCTGGCCGAGGCCATGCTCGAGGTCGCTTCCGATCCTGAAGCCGCGCGCGAGATGGGCGAGCGTGCCCAGAGGAGGGCGGAGGAGAACTACTCCCTGGACAAGACCGTAGGAGAGTACGCCTCCTTGTACCGCAGACTCTTGCAGCGCGAAGGGCTCGTGGCAGACGACGGGCACAGGGTCGTCGAGGAGCCGCGCCGGATCCGTGCAGGTTCGCGCAGGCTGCAGCATGTGCTCCAGGCGGGACTCTTCGCTATCGTCGCCTTCTTCATATGGCGCTCCTTGCGCGTGGGGCTCCAGGAGAGTGGCTTCGTGGGCCTGGATTTCCAGCCGCTCGTCCTCTTGCTCTCCGTGGTCGTCCTGCTCTTCTACTACCTGTTGTTCGTAGGAGGTTTCTGGCTCCTGTTGCGCGGACTAGGCGAAAAGCCCTACTTCCGGGACGCGTTCAAGCTCTCCTTCGTCTCGAATGTGGGGAAATACCTGCCCGGCGGCATCTGGCCGGTTGCGAGCAGGATGGCACTCGCCCCCCGAGCCGGGGTCCGTCGTCACACCATGTTGGTGGCGTCTGCTCTGGAGAGCGCTGTGAGCGTCACCGGCGGCGCGCTGTTGTTCCTGGTCGCACTGCTGTTCGGCGCGAAATCCCCGAACCAGGCGCCGGTCTGGACGGCACTCGGGATACTCATCGCTGCGGGGATCCTTCTTCATCCGGCAGTGCTGCGTGCGGTGGTCGGATGGAGCATGCGATTGCTCGGCATCGAGGGCGATCCGCCGTACCTCTCTCCCACGACTGCGGCAGGTCTGGTGCTCTACTACTCGCTCACCTGGCTTGTGGGAGGCATCGGCTTCTACACGTTCACCCGAGCGCTGTTCGTGGATGTAGGGGCCTCGCCGCTGGCTTATGCAGGCTACTTCGCCGCCTCTGCCATCGTCGGCCTTCTCGTGCTCTTCGCTCCTGGTGGTATAGGAGCCAGAGAAGGCGCGATGCTCCTTCTGATGTCCGGTCCTCTGGGCGCGGCCAACGCTGCTGTCGTGGCTCTGGCTTCGCGCGTATGGACCTCTCTGACCGAGCTCTCCTTGTCCGGCTTGGCTGTGCTGCTGCCATACAGGTATCTCAAGGAGAAGGGGTCTCCTGTCACCGAGGCGGCAGAGACCGAGGAAGCGGCGGGCTGACGTGATCACCCCAGGGGACCTCATCGCCGCCATCAAGATCTTTCTTGCAGCCGTCTTGCCCGGCGCACCTCTGGCGTGGGGAGTGGTCCGCAGGGCGCGCTGGAGAAGGATCACCATCCTTCCTCTCTCCTTCGCAGCCACGCTCACTTTTGCAGGCTTGGCCGGGCTGCTGGGCAGGTTCGTGGGTTTCGACCTCGACGTGGCGATATGGCTCTCCGTGGCCTTGGCTGCGGCGACAGGCGTCGTAGGCATGTGGCACGGCTTGGCCGATGTGCGCAAGGTCAGGAAGGGCGAGGAGACAGGCGATGACGTGGAAGACGACCCCTTGCTGGTCCGTTCGGACTGGCAGGGGTTGGCCTTGGGCTTCGTCGTATGGGCACTGGCGCTCTGGCAGCGACCCTGGATAGCGTTCACCACCGACACCTTCTATCATCTGGCAGCCGTCCGCTCCCTGGTCGCGACCGGGCGCACCATGGTCACCGACCCGATGCACGGAACGGACGTCACCACGCTGGATGCGACCTCGGGCCTCTACCACACATGGCTTGCCATGGTGGCGAAGGTCTCCCAGGAGCCCGTCGAGCTGCTGATGGTGGGCGCCACGGCACTCGGGGCAGCGATGGTGATCTGGGCCATGTGGGCTTTGGCCGAGCGCACCGGCCGCTGTGCCTGGGCGGCCACGCTCGCCACGATAGGCTTCGGGGTCCTCTCGCTGTACTCGGACTTCCGCATGTTCGGGTACCCGAACCGCCTGTCGTTGGCGTTGGTGTTCATCGCCATTCTGGCTCTGATGGAGATAGGCGGCAGGCACTCCGTCTCCTCCACCATCGCGTTGGTGGTGGCGGGATTCGCTGCACTGGGGGCACATCTGGGCTCGGCTGCCTTCATAGGGGTCGTGGCGGTCATGATCGTGGCCTGGTGGGCAGCATGGGGTCTGGCACACCGCAAGGAGAAGGACGCCTTCAAGCCGTTCCTACGCCTGGCGGTGCCGATGACCGCCCTTGCCGTCCTCGCATCTCCGCTGATCGTCTCCAAGTTGGGAGCGGTGTTCAGTTCGGAGATATTCACCGGCGACATCCCTCTCAAGGCACGCGAGACAGCACTGTGGTTCATCACCGACAAGGTCATGGTGGTCATCCCCGGGGTATTCGTCGGCGGAGGAGCGGTGGCCTTCTGGGTCACGGCAGCGATCGCGGTGGCGGTCGCAGTCGCTGCTTTCCGCTCCGATCGCAAGGACCTCTTGCCGGTCGCTGCGGTCCTCGCCATCCCCCTTCTACTCCTGTTCGACCCCCCTCTCACCTCGGCGGCGATAGCCGTCAGTTACTACACCTTCGCGCGGATAGCGTTGCTCCTCGGCTTCATCCCATGGCTCGCCGTGGCTTGGGCGGCCGCTGAGGCGTCTCGCACGGTCGGGAAGCGCCGTATCATCCTAGCCCTCTCGGCTGCGGCGATAGCGGCGAGTGCGACGGTGGCCCAATGGACTCCCATGAAAGCCACCTGGGTGCGTGGGACGGACGAGGAGATGCGCATCGGCGAGTCGTATACCGTCTTCGAGTCGCGCGAGGCCGATGTGCGCAACGGCTGGGGGAGCGCTCTGTGGGACGTGAAGGTGGCGGTGGACGACGAGTACCCGTTGGTCGCCGCCGACCCGGAGACCGGCTACTACCTCGCCGGACTCGCACCCGTCGCGATAGTGGCGGCTCCGAGGAGCCACAGCCCGCTCGCCATCGAACTGGTGGACGGTCCTCAGCGCCGTGCGGACATGGCGCGCCTCCTCGACCCCGATGCGAGCGTGGAGGAGCGTAGGGAGATACTGGAGCACTACGGCGCCGAATACGTCGCGCTCTCTCCCGGGATCGGCAACGATGGACCTGCCTACGAAAGCATGCTCGCACAACCGGATCTCTTCAAGCCGGTGGTGGAGTCCAGGCGGCTGGTGTTGCTGAAGGTCCTGCCTGAGGAGTGACCGGGTTTTACGGCCCCGGGACCTGGCCGACCCAGATGGTGACCTTGTCGCCGCGCCTTCCCTCGGAGTCGGGTATCGGGTTCTGCGTGAGCACGATGCCGTCCTGGGGGCTTATCTGGTAGTTGACGAGCACGCTGAAGCCGGCATCCTCGAGCGTCTGGATCGCCTCGTCTTCCGTCATGTCTATCACGTCGGGCACGATGAGGATCTCCTCGCCCTTGGAGACGACGATGGTCACGCTCGCTCCCACTTCGACGGAGACGCCCGCGCTGGGTGATTGGCTGATGACGAGGTCTTTGGCCACGGTGGAGCTGAACTCCTCGGTCACCTTCACGGCGAAGCCTGCGGACTTCAGGGTGGACGTGGCGTCCGCTTTCGATTTGCCGACGACATCGGGCACCTTGCGCAGCTCGGTCCCCTTGCTCACGGT
Source organism: uncultured Eubacteriales bacterium (assembly GCA_964456355.1). Lineage (GTDB taxonomy): Bacteria > Actinomycetota > Coriobacteriia > Anaerosomatales > CAYWAF01 > CAYWAF01. The sequence continues at coordinate 9,546 of CAYWAF010000027.1, forward strand.
GATGGTTATGAGCGTTCCGGACTTGACCATGGTCCCTGCAGCCGGACTCTGAGCGAAGATCTTGCCCTCGTCGACATCCTTGTTGTATTCGCGGTCGATGTCGCCGAGTTCGAAGCCTGCGTTGCGTATCGCGTTGATGGCGTCGCTCTCGGTCATCCCTGTCAGGTCAGGGACGGGGAAGAGCTCTGCGCCCTTGCTGACCACCACGTCCACGGCCGTGCCGGCCTCCACGTCGACGCCGGGTTCGGGGGTCTGCGATATCACCGTGTCGGTCGGCTCCTCGCTGTAGCGCATCTCGGTCTCGCCGAGCTCGAGCTCGACCGCTTCGAGTGCCGAGGTGGCCTCCTCCACAGTCATCCCCGTGAGGTCCGGCACGGTCACGTCCTGTGCGCCCCCCAGGAAGCCGAAGTACCACAGGGCTCCGAGTACCACGGCGATCACCAGGACCCCGACGCCGATCCAGGGCCAGACATTGCGCTTCTGCGGGACCTGGCGGATCCGGTCGGACTCCCGTGCAGTACGGGCGACGGCGGGCATGACGGTGGTAGCGCCGGCGACGGATTCGACCATGCGGCCGGAAGCGACCCGCTGCAGATCGCGCTTCATCTCCTCGGCGGAGGCGTAGCGGTCCGCCGGGTCCTTCTGCATGGCTCGCAGGATCACCGCTTCCATCGAAGGCGGTATGTCGGGGTTGAGTTCTCGCGGCGGCACGGGGTCTTCGTTGACCTGTTTGAGCGCGACGGCCACCGGCGAGTCGCCGTCGAACGGCACCCGGCCCGTGGTCAGTTCGTAGAGCACCACGCCGAGCGAGTAGAGGTCGGATTGAGGACCGAGCGGGCGCCCCTGTGCCTGCTCGGGGCTCACGTAATGTGCGGTCCCGAGGACGGAACCCGTCTGCGTCATGGTGGAGTTGGCGGCCCTCGCGATGCCGAAGTCCATGACCTTCACGGTGCCGTCCGGGGTGAGCACGATGTTGTGCGGCTTTATGTCACGGTGGACGATGTCGTATCCGTGGGCCACCGAGAGGGCAGCACAGACCTGCGCCGCGTATTCGGCGGCCTTCGCTGCAGGGAAGGGACCCTTCTCGTTCAGCAGCGTCTTGAGGTCGGTGCCGCGCACGTACTCCATGACGATGTAGTACGTATCGCCCTCTTTGCCCCAGTCATAGATGTTGACGATGTTGGGATGCGAGAGGTTCGCCGCCGCCTGTGCCTCCTGACGGAAGCGGGCTACGAAATCCGGGTCGGTGGCGTAATGGGCATGAAGCACCTTGAGTGCGACCGTGCGCCCCAAGACGTCGTCGACTGCTTTGTAAACGTCGGCCATGCCACCGGAGCCGATCTTCTCGGTCACCCGATATCTCTGGCCGAACACCCTTTCTTCCACGGAAGGCATCTCCCCTGTCCGGCTCGTCCGGTCAGGCACGCTTCGGCGCTCACCCGGACGGTTCGAGCCGCCTACATTCTAGCGGATAGCGCGCTTCTCGTTGCGGCGTCATCTTGCCAGGGCCGCTTCGAGTATCTTACGGGCCTGTGGTGCCGCCACCCTACCTCCCACACCCGAGTTCTCGAGAACGATTGCCACTGCCACTTCCGGGTCCTCGGCAGGTGCGAACGCGATGAACCACGCATGGGTCTGCAAGCCTTTTCCCGCCTCTGCGGTGCCGGTCTTTCCCGCCACGCTCACGCCCGGTATCGCGGCAGCCCTGCCCGAGCCGCTCTCGACCACGGCCACCATCATCTCGGTCACGGTGTTCGCCGTGGTGGCGTCGGTGGCCGTCCGCCACTCATGAGGGCGCGTCTCGGTGAGCTTCCTTCCTGCTTCGTCGGTCACCGCTGCCAGCAGGTGCGGCTCCATGACCACCCCGTCGTCGGCTATCCCGGCTGCCACGAGTGCCATCTGGAGCGCGGTCGCCTGTGGTCCCGGCGGGCTGTCGTGCTCGCCGACGGGCTGCCCCACCCCCGCCCATGCCGTCTCCCACTCGGTCATCTCGGCAGGATCGGGCATCAGCGAGGCCTCGGCAGGTATCTCGATGGGGGGGACCGAGTCGAAGCCGAACGCCTCAGCCTGGGCCACGAGGTCACGCGCTCCGAGTTCGACCGCCACCTGGGCGAAGACGGTGTTTATCGACGATGAGGTGGCTTTCCGCAGGTCGACGGTGCCGTACGAGTGGCCTCCGTAGTTGGTGACGGGTGCGTTCCCTATCTCCATGGTGTCGGGGCCGCTGTAGGTGCTTTCGGGCGTGACCACTCCTGCGGCCAGCGCTCCTGTGAGCGTGACGACCTTGAACGTGGAGCCCGGTGGGTACAGCGATTGGGTGGCCCTGTTGAGGAGGGGAGCGCCTTCTGCTGTGGACAGAGCGTCCCACTCCTCCCCCACAGTGCCCGGATCATAAGCAGGAGAGGAGGCCATGGCCAGCACCTCTCCGGTCTTCGGGTCGATCGCCACCGCAGCGCCCCGGTGTCCCGCCAGCGCCTCTTCTGCCGCCTTCTGCACCCGCGAGTCCATCGTCAGGCGCACGTCGTTGCCCTTCACGGGAAGCCCTGCCGCTGCCTCTATGACGTCTTTCCACGTCTTGAAGACTCGTTGTCCTGTGAGAGCGTCGTTGGCGGCCGCCTCCATCCCGGCACGCCCGTAGCGGACGTCGTAGTAGCCGACCACATGTGCGGCGAAGGTGCCCTGCGGGTATTCGCGCGCATAGACCTCGCCTTCCTGTCGCGACTCTGCCAGCACCATGCCGTCTGCGGTGACGATGGCACCTCGTGGCGAGCGCATCTCCTCTGCCAACCCACGTGTGTTGAGGGGGTTCGCTGCCAGTTCGTCGGCCTCGATCGTCTGGATGTAGGTGAGGTTGACGGCGAGGGCGACCATTAGCATCGCGATCAGCCACGCGGTCTTCGTCAGGCGGCGCGAGAGGGCGACTCGTCCCAGGATCCCTGCAGACTCCGAGGCGGTGACCGAACTCCGCATCCCCGTGCCTGTGTCTCCGGCACGCAACAGGAGTGCGAGCAGGATGAAGTTGGCGAGTATCGACGAGCCGCCGTAGGAGACGAAGGGGAGGGTGATGCCGGTGAGCGGGATGAGCCGGGTCACGCCTCCGATGATCACGAACGTCTGCAAGGCGAAGACGCCGGTGAGACCTGCAGCCGTGAACGCTGCCATGTCGGAGCG
>CAYWAF010000027.1:12816-17523 GCA_964456355.1 uncultured Eubacteriales bacterium
CCGGTGGCCACGTAGATGATGATGAGGAACATGCCGAAGAACAGGAGACTGGAGCCCAAGTCCTTCTCCATCACCAGCACCATCAGCGACAGTGCCCACATGAAGATGAGGGGGCCCAACTGCTTGAGAGGGGGCACCCATACCCCCATGACGCGTCTGGTGGAAACGGAGAGGACGTCGCGCTTCTCTGCCAGGTATGCGGCCAGGAAGAGGACTATCAGGACCTTGGCCACCTCTGCCGGCTGGAAGGAAAGACCCCCGATGCGAAGCCACAGTCTCGCCCCGTTGACCTCTACTCCCACGAACGCCGGCAGGAGGAGCAGCACCAGGCCGACGAGCATCACCGTGTATTTGTAGCGGGCAAGGCGTTCGAGGGAGGGCACTGCCAGCAACGTCGCGGCCATGACCGCCACCCCGCTGAGTATCCAGACGAGTTGGCTTGCAGCCAGCCCGGGGTCGAGACGCGTGATGTAAGCGAGTCCTGTCCCGCACAACAGCGCGATGATCGGCAGGAGCACAGGGTCGGCAGCAGGCGCCAAGCGCCTGACCGCGAGATGTGCCGCCAAGAACGCCGCTCCCAGGCCGGCGGCCACCGCGAGGTCCTTCCAGCCGAACGCTTGGTCGGCCGAGATGTGCACAAGGGCGAAGATGAGCAGTATGGCCGGTAGAGCAGCCAGCAACAAGAAGAGTTCAGTGGTGCGTCTGGAGCGCATGATGCCTCTCAGGGAGTCGGCTGGGCGGTCGTCTCGTCTCCGGGTCCGACGGAAGCGGTGGACTCGATCGCTTGGCGATATTCCTCCAGCACGAGGTGGCCTTCCGTGACGCTGTCCAGGGGTATGCCTTGTGCCAGGCGCGCAGCTGTCACCGGGTCCAGGGCTCTCACGGGGATCGTGGTCTCTTCTTCGAGCCATTGGAGGTGGAAGCCGGCGATCGAACCGGGGAGCCCTCTGTAGAGGACCACGTCACCGTCCTCGGCTATCAGATACGCGCGCGAGCGCGCATAGCTGTCGACCCCCCACACGGCTATGGCTATCAGAGCGAGGAAGGCGAACAGCCAGATGAAGACGGAGAGCCACGGTCTGGCGGCACCCCTGCGGGAAGGTGGGTCGTCCGCATCTTCGGGGATGTCCACCACCACCACTGATATGTTGTCCTGACCTCCGGCGGCGTTCGCGGCATCCACCAGGGCGCGGACCGCGCTCTCAGTGTCGCGCACGGACGCCAGGATGTCCTCGATCTGCTTGTCGGTGAGGGAGCCGGTGAGTCCATCGGAGCAGAGGAGGAGTCTGTCGCCGGGAGCGGCCAGGACCTCGTACGTGTCGGCCAACATGTTGGGGTCGGAGCCGAGAGCCCGGGTGATGACGCTCCTGTTGGGATGGAAGCGGGACTCCTCCTCGGTGAGCTTGCCGGAGCGGACCAGGTCTGCGACGACCGAGTGGTCCTCTGTTATCGGTTCGAGCATGCCGTCGTGGAAGAGGTAGGCTCGCGAATCACCTGCATGCGCTATCGCGATCCGCGTCCCCTCGACGAAGGCCGCCGTCAGCGTGGTGCCCATGCCGCTGCGGCCACGTCCCTCCTTGGCTGCTTCGATGACCGCTCTGTTGGCGGCACGGACCGCCCTGCCGAGTGCTTTCGCGTCCGCACGCGCGGGAGCCGCCTCCATGAGTGCCTCGACCGCCACGGTGCTGGCGACCTCACCGGCCCGGTGGCCTCCTAGTCCGTCGGCGACGGCGAAGAGCGGAGGGCTGAGCAGCACCGCGTCCTCGTTGTGGGAGCGCACTCTGCCGACGTCACTCAAGCCTGCGTATGTGGGACGGTCGGGGCGAGGGGTCATGGGCGCACCACCTTCATCCGCACCGCACCCAACTCTATCTCGTCGCCCTCTGCAAGGGTGGTGGGACGCTGTATGAGCGAGCCGTTGACCACCGTGCCGTTGGTCGAGCCAAGGTCCTCTATCTCTGCACGTCCTCCCCTGGGGGATATGCGTGCGTGTTGTGAGGAGATGTATTCGTCAGGGATCACGATGTCCGCTCCAGGCGCACGGCCGATCACCACAGGGCCGTCGAGAGGCACCTTCATCCCCCGCAGCGGCTTGGGTCCTGCGGTGATCTTGAGGGCGAGTGAGTCTGCGGCGCGTGCTCCACCGTGCGAGACGAGGCCTATGCCGGTGCGCACGGCAGCGAACAGGAAAAGGTAGACGAGTGCGAGCAGGAGGAGCTTGCCCACCAGCAGCACGATGTCTATCATGCCTACCCCTTCGGCTCGTGGTAGACGAGTCGTGTGACGCCGACCTGTATCACGTCACCGTCTTGCAGCCTGCATCTCTCGATCGGCTGGTCATTCACGAGCGTGCCGTTCGTCGAACCCATGTCCTCTATCCACCAGCCGTCCGCATGGTGGACGAAGACCGCGTGGTTCCGGGAGGCGTTCGCATCGTCCAGGCAGATGTCGCAATCAGCCAGACGTCCCACCAGGACCCGGTCGCCCTTCAGGGCCACGTCGTGACTGATCCCGCTCACAGTCACCGTCGAAAGGGTGTTGAGATGCCCCCGGGCCTTCCTCCGAGAGGCAGGAGTGGGGCTCGATATCCTTTCTTCGTCAGGGACGAGGTCGCCATCCGAAGGCCCGATGGTCTGAGCGTCTGCATGCACCATGAAGCGACCGAGTTTGAGGTCACCGGAGGTCTCGATGCGGACCTTGGGGTGTGAGGTCAGGTGGTACCCCTCCTCTTGCGCATATGCGATCAGGTAGGTCTCGAGTTCTCCGGCGAGCGTCTCGGCGATGGTGCCGAGCTCCTTGCTGTCAGCCTCGGAGAGGGTGACGGTGTATTCGACCGGGACATAGACCTTCCCGACTCCGACCAACCTGGAGTCGTCCATCGCCTTGGCCAGTGTCTTGGCCAGCTCCGCCGGTTGCACCGGCGAACGGAAAGCACCGGCGAACATGCCTTCCACTGTGCGAGCAAGGCGGTCTTCGAAGTCTGAAAGGATGCTCACGCGGGTCTCACGCTCCCTGCAACGTCATCTACTCCTCCTCGGCACGCACAGGAGGGCCGGCCGCTATGACCAGCACCATCAGTATAAGAGAGGCGGTGAACTGTGGGAGCAGGTCTTCTCCGACCCATCCGATCGGCGCAGCGCCTGCCACAAGGAATGCACGGTCTATCACGTCAGCCAACAGGTAGCCCCCATAGATGCTCAACGCGGCTGAGGCGGTGCCCGCTATGGCGGCGATGCGAGAGGCCCTGCGGCATGCGAGCGACATCAGCAGAGCCGCCAGTGCCCATGCGCTCAGCACGGCCAGCGGGGCCGGGGAGGAAAGGAGCTCCCGTACTCCTCCTGCTATCAGATGGGAGCCCAAAGGGTCGCGGAAGAGCGTCCAGCCGACGTCGAGGAACGGTGCGCCGGAGCCGGAGGCGGCCGAAGCCAGCATGAGCAGCATCGCGCTGAACGCTCCGTTCACGGCGGCTTGCGTCGGACGCTGCATGAAGCCGGAGAGCATCGGGGCGACGAGGCCTACTCTCACACTGCCCGCAGCCGGAGCGAGGACTGCGGGGGTGAGTCCGAGCCCCTCTCGTCCGGCGCTCCACCAAGCTGCAGCCGAAACTATGAAGAGTAGTATTGCTGCCCACCACCAGCCCGAGACGGCCACGCCTGCCACCAGGGCAATAAGGCCCAAGGCGACGCCCAGCCCGGGCGCGAGCAACGCTGCCACCCCCGCGAGGGCACCAGCAGCCAACGGCGCGTAGGTGCCTCCGGCGAGCGGTAGTATGCTCGCCCAGGCGAGCCATCCGGCGCCGAGTGCTGCAGCGAGCCGGCCCAGCCGGCCCGTCCATGGCCCCATCCGGTCCCACAGGCCCAGGGCAGCCAAGCCTTCCTGCTCGGAGGGAGACTCCTCCCCCACATATGCCTGCACTGTCTCTGCCAACGCTTCGCGGCCCGCCTCAGGGTCACCCAGGTGCTCGAGGAGGTGGGATGCGAACTCTTGCACGTCGTCATAGCGGTCGTCGGGATACGGCGCGAGGGCCGCGAGCAGGACGTCGTCGACGGCAGGGGGAAGGTGGGACGAGAACTCCGAAGGAGCAGGCGGGTCGATGACCTCCGCTTTGAATATCGCACCCTCGACAGTGTCTGCTGCGAACGGGTTGGCGTCCGTGAGCATCTCGTAGCACAGGGCGCCGAACGCCCAGACGTCGGTGCGTTCGTCCACCTCGTTGCTCCGGAGTTGTTCCGGGGGCATGAAGCCCAACGTGCCTCCTGCAGCAGGTCCGTGGCCTGTTGCTTGGGAGAGGGTGGCCACGCCGAAGTCGGTGACCTTCACCAGTCCATCACGTGTGATGAGTATGTTCTCGGGCTTTATGTCGAGGTGGAGCACTCCGTTGACATGGGCGAACTCGAGTGCTTGAGCCACGCTGTCCACGACCGCTGCGGCTTGGTCGGGATCCAGGGGCCCTTCCTCGTCCAGCAGTCGAGCCAGCGACATGCCGTCTATGTATTCCATGATGATGAAGGCTTCGTCGGAGTCGGTGTCCCATTCGTGGACGGTGACGATGGAGGGGTGGTTGAGCAAGGCGGCCGTGCGGGCCTCGGCGAGTCCGGCAGAAGCCACGATGCCTGAACCGTCGACGGAGGCGACGGGCATGCGCTTTATCGCCACGCGTCGCTGCATCCGCGTGTCGAACGCCGACACCACCTCGCCGTAACCTCC
>CAYWAF010000028.1:0-9897 GCA_964456355.1 uncultured Eubacteriales bacterium
CTGGACCCGCTCCTCGAGATCCTGGCGGACGAGCCGGACATGTCGACCCGCAAAGCCCTCGTGGACCTCATCTCGGAGATAGCGGCGGATCATATCTCCGAGCTGAACGCTCGTGTCGCCGACACGAGATGGTACGTGGTGCGCAACGTCATATCGATCCTGGGTAAGACGAGGTCACCGGAGATACTCCCTGCATTGGCCAGGACCCTGCGGCATGCGGATCCTCGCGTCCGCCGCGAGACGATACGGGCCCTCTCCGGCGTGCAAGACAGCTTCGCTCACGAGATGCTTGTCGCAGCGCTTGAAGACCCCGACCCGAAGAACGTGCAACTGGCCGCCCGTTATCTGGGGAGGACAGGGTATGGAGCAGCGCTTCCGGCGCTGGAGGCCCTGGCGAAAGGTGAGGGGAAGAGAAGCCGCGAAGTGGGTCCGCGCGTGGAGGCGATCGAGGCTCTTGGGGCTCTGGGAGACCCGAAGGCCATACCCCTTCTGAGAGCGCTTGCGGAGAAGAAGAGCCTGCTCGGCTCGAGCAAGAAGAAGGAGATCAGGGCCGCTGCCATCGCTGCGCTGCAGGCCGTTCGCCGTGGACCGGTGAAGAGTGGAGGCGGGTCTGCATGAGCGATGCCGAAGGCAGGATGGACGAGCCCACCGAGATCAGGTCACCGGCTTCAGCAGGAGCGTTCGAGGATTTCGACGAGGGCGGCGCTCTTGGGAAGAGCCAACAACCACCCCCGCTCTCGATCCCGTATTCAGCGCGTCAGGTCAAGCGCGTGCGCGACCTTCTCACGAAGCTTTCCGCAGCTCGTCGCTCTGCCAGGTTCTACCCCATGGACCACCCAGCGACGATCGAGGCAGTACAGGCCCTGGGTGCCGTGGTGCGCAAGTACCACGAGGAGGGCGTGGACGTCTCTTTGGCGTTCTTCGAGGGCGAGGTCCTTCTGGGAGAGCAACTCCTGCCCGAGGAGAGCATAGCCTTCGACCAACTGATCCGTGAGTTCACGAGCATGGGCGCAGGCAGCATAGTCATCCGTCGCGGCGCGGACAACAGTGAGCTGTCGCGCATGATCTCTCTGCTCTCCGCGGACTCGTATGAGGTGGAGAACGCCGGCGGGATGAAGCGCATGGCCGACGAGGCATGCCTTCCGCACATCGTCATAGGCGAGATAAAGGTGTTCGAGCGCTCGGAGTCCGGGGACGACCCCGAGAAGGCGCGGGAGGCCTATCGGGACTCGGTGGACCTCATGCGAGAAGTGGACACGCTCTTGCGACACAACGAGGCGGTCAACGCATCCCAGGTGAGGGGGGTCGTCCGAGGGCTGGTCGACAACGTCCTATCCAACAAAGAGGCCATGCTGGCACTCAGCGGGTTGAAGAGTTATGACGAGTACACCTTCTACCACAGTGCGAACGTGGCGCTGCTCGCTCTGGCTCTCGGCTCCATGGTCACGCAGGACTACCGTTTCTTGTCCGCCTTGGGAACAGGGGCTCTGCTGCACGACGTGGGCAAGATGACCATCGACCTCGACATCCTCAACAAGCCGGACGCCTTCTCCCCGAAGGAGTGGGCCATAATGCGTCAGCATCCCGTCCGGGGAGCAGAGCGGGTGGCCGTCGTCTCCGGCCTGGACCGTGCTGCAGTGGTCGTGGTCCTCGAGCACCACATGCGCTTCGATGGCAGCGGCTATCCGAAGACCCCCATCGTCCGGCACCAGCATCTGGCTTCTCGCATAGTGGCCATCGCCGACGCCTACGATGCCATGACGTCACGTCGCTCCTACAGCGCCGCAAGAAGACCGGATGAAGCCATGGCCATACTCGTCAAAGGCGCGGGCTCTGCAGTCGACCCGGTGTTGACTCGGATGTTCGTCTCGATGTTGGGGGTATATCCACCCAGGACGGTCGTCCGGCTCAGCGACGGCTCCACCGCCGTCGTGGTCAAGCCGGTGGAGGGCAACGTCACGCGACCGGTCGTCCGTGTGATAGCCGCGCCTGACGGGTCCATGCTGGAGCCGAGGGAGGTGGACCTCGCCTCGGAGGCGGCTCTCGACATAGCCGGGACGCTCGATGCGACCGCCCTCAACGTCGACATAGAGGATTTCTTGTAGGCACGAAGCCGTGCCATTCCAGGGAGGTAGAGGACGGATGCCAGAAGGTGACAGAAGACCTCGGCGCTGGACGCCCATCGTCATTGCTGCGGTCTTCTTGAGTATGCCGGTGGTCACATGGCTCACCGGGTTCGTGACGGAGTACCTATGGTTCGCTGACGTCGGTCATTCGGACGTTTTCGTCATCACGCTCACGAGCAAGGTCGCTGTCGCCTTCGCATTCGGGGTCGTCGCGTTCGGGCTGCTGTTCGTGAACGCTCGCATCGCTCGGCGGATGGCTCCGCGGGCCATGCTGCATTCCGTGGGTGAGATGCCGCCTCAGATAGAGGAGGCGGTGCTCAGGATTCGTGCCAAAGCGGGGCCTGTCCTCGACGCGGTGATCTTATGGGGCAGCATCGCGGCCGCTGTGTTGATCGGACTCGCAATGGTGTCGGAGTGGGACGTCGTGCGACTCGCTCTTGCCGCCGTGCCCTTCGGAGTGAAAGACCCGCAGTTCGGACGGGATGTCGCTTTCTACATCTTCACGCTCCCATTGCTCAGGATGGTCGCGGACTGGATGCTGTCCATGCTCATCATCACGACCATCGTCACGGCAGCGGTCCATTTCGCGGACGGCGCCATACAGCCCTGGGCGCGCTGGAAGGGGTTCGCGCCTCACGTCAAGGCTCACCTCTCGGTGCTTCTCGGACTGGTCGTGGCGACGAAGGCCTTCGATTACTACCTCGACATCTACGAGTTGAACTTCTCTCCCAGAGGACAGGTCACGGGAGCCTCCTACACGGACGTCCATGCACAGGCGCCGGCGCTCAAGATACTGATAGTCATCGCCCTGCTCTCGGCGGCGGTGCTGCTTTTCAACATCCGCAACAAAGGATGGCGCCTGCCCCTCATCGCACTCGGTACGTGGCTGGCGGCATCGCTCCTCATAGGTCAGGCCTATCCCGCCCTGGTCCAACAGTTCCGAGTGAGGCCGAACGAGATCGAGGCGGAGGCGCCCTACATCGCACGCAACATCGCGGCCACGCGTGAGGCCTTCGGGCTCACCGATGTGGAGACCAGGCCCTTCCCCGCTGCGGAGAACCTCACCGCAGAGGCGGTCATCGCCAACCGTGACACGTTGGAGAACGTGCGCTTGTGGGACCCGCAGATAGCGACGCAGTCCTACAGGCAGCTCCAGATCATCAGGCAGTACTACGACTTCAAGGACGTCGACATCGACCGCTACGAGATAGAGGGGAACACGCGCCAACTGCTGGTCAGCGCACGTGAGCTCGACATAAACGACCTTCCGGAACAAGCCAAGACCTGGGTGAACCAGCATCTTTATTACACCCACGGTTACGGCCTGGTGATGAGCCCGGTCAACGAGTCTGACGGACGCGGGCTGCCCAAGTTCATCCTCGGAGACATCCCTCCCGTCTCCGATGCAGGGCTGGACCTTGAGCGGCCGGCCATCTATTTCGGTGAGGACACGGACAACTACATCATCGTCAACACCGACCAGCCCGAGTTCGACTATCCGGTCGGCAACGAGAACGCCGAGACCAACTACGAGGGGGACACGGGCGTGAGCATCGGGTCGATGCTGCGCCGCATCATGTTCGCGATACGCTTCGGTGACGCTCCGATACTCTTCTCCGACGCTCTGAACGCCGACAGTCGCATACTCTACGACCGGGACATACGCACCAGGGTCGCCAGGCTCGCCCCCTGGTTGTGGCTGGACGACGACCCCTACCCTGTTCTCGTGGACGGCCGGATAGTGTGGGTCATGGACGGCTACACCTGGTCTTCGGACTACCCCTACTCGGAGCCGTGGGAAGGCATCAACTACGTCCGCAACTCGGTCAAGGTCACGGTGGACGCCTACGACGGGACGACCACGCTCTACGCCTTCGATCCTGACGACCCGGTGCTCAAGGCGTGGGGCGACATCTTTCCCGGCCTGCTCACTCCGGCCGAGGAGATACCCGACGCGGTGCGGGCGCACTTCCGTTATCCGGAAGACCTCTTCACCATGCAGGCCAAGGTGTTCCGCAACTACCACATGACCGATCCGCAGGTCTTCTATAACAAGGAAGACTCCTGGCAGTTGCCCGGCGAGCGCGAGGCACAGGGCCCCATGGACCCCTTCTACGTGCTGATGACTCTGCCGGGGGAGACCACGGAGGACTTCCAGATGATCATCCCCTTCACCCCGATAAATCGCGACAACATGATCGGGTGGATGTCGGCCAAATCCGATCCGGAGGACTACGGCAAGCGCACCGTCTACCAGTTCCCGAAGCAGAAGGTCATCCTAGGCCCTCAGCAGGTCAGCGCACGCATAAACCAGGACGAGGTGATCTCTCCGCAGATATCGCTTTGGAGCCAGAGAGGCAGCCAGGTGCTCTTCGGCAACATGCTGGTCATACCGTTGGAGGAATCGATCGTCTACATACAACCGCTCTACCTGCAGGCCGAGGAGACCGCCATCCCCGAACTCACTCGCGTGATAGTCGTCTATGCTGACAAGGTCGAGATGGCGCCGGACCTCGAGAGCGCGTTGCTGGCCGTCTTCGGGGAGGAGCCCGAGCAGGCAGGACCGAGTGGCGAGGAAGGTGCCGTAGGTGAGCTGCCCGTCGCGACGATAAGGCTTGCCGAGGAGACCTACCAACAAGCGCTGGAGGCCCAGAAGGCAGGCGACTGGGCAGAGTACGGACGACAGATAGAGGAGCTGGGGCGGATACTCAGCGAACTCAGCGGGGCGGTGGAGTCGCTTCCTCAAACGGCGACACCGTGAGAGTGCGCTTACGCCTCGAGAGGCGTCCGGATCGCACGAACGCACGTTCGGACGCCTCTTGGAGTCAGGGGCGCGCTTTGCTATACTCCCCCCTTGTGTACCGGGCATCTCATGACGTGGGACACGCATGGATGCGCCGGTCTGAAACGAGCATAACCACTCGCGCGGCCGAGAGCGGCAGACGCATCGTCTTGGCCGAGTGAGGTTCCCTTATCGCAGCACACATCACAGCCCGGGGTCCATGGATGGTCCGTCCTGCCCGTCGGATCGTCCTGTCCTGAAAGCGACTGTGGAGGTCTGTGTGACCGGAGCCAGGAAGACGAGGACCGTCTTTGCGGCACTACTGACGTGCGGCATGGTGCTCGGGAGCATCACGCTGGTCTTCGGCATCGCTTTCTCTTCTGCAGGAAAAGCGGTCGCGCTTCCCTCGCTTCCACCGGCCGGCGTGCTGGGGATCGGGGACAAGATCGCTCCGCCCTGCAAGGCACCGTTGACCATCGAGGCCAAGATATCTTTGGAGGAGCCGGGGGACACCACTGTCGCCCTGCTCACTCTTGCACAACGCAAGCAGGCCCCGATTTCCGAGCCGGAGCCCGTCGCATCTTCTGCCTCGACCGTCAAAGTTGCCTCTGCCGGCAGGTCTTCGAGCACAGCGAAGACCTCTCCCAGCCGCAGCTCCGCCTCGACGTCGGGCTGGAAGACGGCCAAGGTCTCCTGGTACGGTCCCGGTTTCTACGGCAACCGGACGGCCTCAGGGCACATCCTGACCGAGTCGAGCATGATCGTCGCTCACCGGACGCTGCCGTTCGGCACCAAGGTCCAGTTCGAGTACAACGGGCGCACCTGCACGGCCACCGTCCAGGACAGGGGGCCGCACGTGAGCGGCCGCGAGTTCGACCTGGGTCCGGGTGTCGCCAGAACACTCGGCTTCTCTGGCGTGGGCACGGTCAAGTACCGCATAATCGGCTGAGTGCCACGCGACACGGACGAAGAATCTTCCCTGGCGTCGACCCGGATGAGGCAGGCGCCGGTCGTGTTTGGGTATCTTCCGTAATGACCGGGGTACACACGTGCCATCAGAGGACGTGATGGAGGTGCCACAGATGACCGAACCTTCCGAGGAGCCTACTCCTCAGGAGTCAGTCCCACAGAACGGACGGACCGTCATAGACGCTGCCGCGGACCTGTTGCAGGTGATCGTGGACTGGCTGAGGCAGGAAGCGTCGGTGTTCGTGCAGGAGAAGGTGATCCTCCCGCTTCAGGCGGTAGGCCTGACACTGTTCGCGGCGTCTGCGGCTGCCAGTCTGCTGGTCATCGGGATGGTCTTCATATCGGTGGCGTCCATGATCCTGCTGGCTGAATGGATAACGTGGCCCGGCGCTCTGTACTTGGTGGGCGGCGTTCTTGTCCTTGGCTCTCTCGCCTTCACCTACTTCAAGACGAGGATGATGCAGAAATGAGTCCCGAGAAGAAACTCACGATAGACGATGTGAAGCATCACGCGGAAGAGGTCCGTGACCTTGCGGTATCCGAGGTCGATGACTTCTTCCATGAGCGTGGGACACAGGCGGCGATCATAGGGGCCGTGGCCATATTGATGGCCATGTCGGTCGCTTTCTATCTCGGCGCGCGCATGAGCTGTGGCATACCGGAGCAGTGACACCCTTCCGGTCCTGAGCATCGAGGGCATCGAGGACTTGGGAGGCTGCCTTGAGGCGATCGTGCGGGTCTCCGGTCGCGACGCCATGCGCACTCGCGCCTTTCCCGGTCTCGCCGAGCGCTTGCTGGAGCGTCTCCCGGGCCTTCGCAGGCACAGGTGTCGCAGCGGTTCGGCTCACGGTTTCATCACCGAACTCCATGACACGGAGATGCCTCATGTGCTCGAGCATGTCTCGTTGGAGTTGATGGTGGGCGACGGTGCGCCCCGCACCCTGCATGGCGAGACCCGCTGGGACTTCCGCACGGACGGGGTCGGCGTCTTCCGCGTCTCGATCCGGTACGCCGACGAAGAGGTGGGGTTCCGCGACCCCGCTCTGGCCGCCTCCGCCCTGGAAGAAGGCGCCCGGCTCATCAACGCGTTGGCCGCCGGACACGACCCGGACCAGGAGATGACCGCCGCTCCTGCCCGTTGACCTGCGCCGTTCACGGGTGTACTCTTCGCCGTAACCTCCGCACGGGCGGAGGCGGATATCGAACCCAAGAAGGACGTGAGGGAAGAGGGCATCCGCCCAGCCACCCCTCCGATGTCTTCCGCCAGGGCCTGGCGCAAGCAAGGCCGGAAGCGGATCGGAGCCGGACCGGTATCCCGGCGCAATGAGGCCCGGCGCGTGAGCACGAAGGATGAGCGCGACGGGTGAAGATAGGTGGTACCGCGACCGACTCCTCGCCCTATCGGTGAGGGGTCGTTTCTGTTTTCGGCGCAGGCCGCTTCGGGCAGCCGATGGACGAGGTGAGGTAGATGGGTACTGCGAGAGTCGTGTTCGACAGGTGGGACGGTCGCTACGCACACCGCTTGCGCAGCGTGCGCTCCAGCGCCATCAGGGACCTGTTCGCAGCTGCCAGCCGTCCCGACATGATCTCGCTGTCCGGCGGGATGCCGTATGTGGACGGCGTGCCGGCACATGCCGTGGCCGATGTCGCACACGATGCGGCGCTCCAAGAGGGCACGGCGGCCCTGCAGTACGGCTCGAGCGAGGGGCGCGAGGGCTTGCGCCGCATCATCGCTGAGATCATGGCAGAGACAGGCGTGCGCCTCTCGCCCGACGACCTCGTCGTGACTGCGGGAGCCCAGCAAGCCCTCGACCTGCTGGCGAAGACGTTCCTGGACCCTGGTGACGTGGTGATAACCGAAGGACCCACCTACGTCGGAGCGCTCCAGGCGTTCTCGGCCTACGAGCCCGAGATCGTCTGCATACCCATGGACGACGAGGGCATGCGCGTCGACCTCCTCGCCGAAGAATTGGAGCGTCTCGGCAAGCGTGGCGCCAAGTTCATCTACACTATCCCGAACTTCCAGAACCCCCGTGGCGTGACGCTCTCGGCTCCTCGACGCAAGCGCCTCCTCGAACTCGCACGCGAGTACGACATCCCTGTCATCGAGGACGACCCCTACGGGCGGCTCCGCTTTGAAGGCGGACACGTCAAGCCGCTCCGCGCTCGAGACGAAGACGTCATCTACCTGGGCACGTTCTCGAAGATATTCGCTCCCGGCCTTCGCCTGGGCTGGGTGGCTGCGCCCAAGCCGGTCCTCTCCAAGCTCCTCCTGGTGAAGCAGGCGGCTGACCTGTGCGGAAGCGCTTTCGCCCAGGTGGTGGCGGAGCGGTATTTCGCGGGCACGAAGTGGCGCAGGGTGCTTCAGGGTCTCACCAAGACCTACGCCATGCGCAGGGACGCGATGCTCGCCGCGCTCGAGGAGCATTTCCCGGCCGAGGCGACGTGGACCCATCCCGAGGGAGGATTCTTCGTCTGGGCGGAACTGCCGGCCTTCCTCGACACGCAAGCGATGCTTCCCGAGGCGGTGGAGCGCGGGGTGACGTTCGTTCCGGGCAACGGTTTCTACCCGGACGACACGGGGCGCAACTGCATGCGCTTGGCCTTCTGCTACGCTGAGCCGGAGCGCATCGAAGAAGGGATAGCACGCTTGGCCGAAGTCCTGGAGGACCGGCTCGACCTGTACAGGGCGTTCATCACGGCGGGCGCGTTGCCCAAGCGTAGTGAGGGGGCGGCATGAGCAAGGAGAAGGTAGCGGTCCTCATGGGAGGACGCTCGCTGGAGCGAGAGGTCTCACTTGCGAGTGGCAAGCGCGTCTGCGATGCGCTCGAGTCGCTCGGCTACAAGGTGCTCGCTCTCGATGTGACCGCAGAGCTGGTCGAGACGCTGCGCTCCGAGCGTCCGGACTGCTGCTATATCGCGCTGCACGGCAAATATGGCGAGGACGGCACCATCCAGGAGCTCCTCGAGTTCCTCGGCATCCCCTACACGGGCCCCGGCGTCGTAGCCTCTGCCATGGCCTGGGACAAGTCGGTGGCCAAGCACCTGTTCGTCCAGAACGGCATCGTCACGCCCCCCTGGATCACGCTGACGGCCGACGCTTTCAAGGAGATGGGCGCAGCCACCGCACTCGATCTCGTCCCGGGCAAGTTGGGGGGATTCCCCCTGGCGGTCAAGCCCAGCAAGCAAGGCTCGGCACTGGGTCTGGCCAAGGCGGAGGATGCCGATGCGCTCCCCGAGGCGCTGCTGGCGGCGCTCTCCTTCAGCGAAGCAGCGCTCATCGAGCGTTGGATAGAAGGGCGCGAGATCGCGGTGTCCGTCCTGGACGGGCCGGATGGCCCAGAGGCGTTGCCGACGGTGGAGATCGTGGTCAAATCGGGCCTGTTCGATTTCAATGCCATGTACACGCCGGGTGAGACGGAGTACTTCATCCCTGCCCGCCTGGAGCCCGAGCAGCTCGAACGTGCAGCACGTATCGCATGCGACGTGCATCGCCTGATCGGATGCAGGGACGCCAGCCGCGCAGACATGGTCTGTGGCGAGGATGGGGAGATATACCTGCTCGAGTGCAACACCTCGCCGGGCATGACGGAGACCTCTCTTCTCCCGATGGAGGCCGAGGCCGCGGGACTCTCATTCCAGGATGTGGTAGAACGGTTGGTACATTTCGCGCTTTCCAGGAAACCCTAAGGGCGCGATTTGGGTAGATACCCTATGCGCTCCCCAACCGATCATGGGCGTTGCGCATCAGGTGTTCTGTGAACCGTCCTCGAAGCGGAGGTGTGCGATGTACGATTACAGACGTGGAGGAGGCGTGCTCAGCGCTTTCATACTCGGCGGGTTGGTAGGAGCCGTTCTGGGTCTTCTGTTCGCTCCCAGGTCCGGCAAGGAAACCCGCGAGCTGCTTGCTGAGACTGCCGAGGACTATTGGAACCAGGGCAGAGAGCTCTACGACCAAGGCGTGACGAAGGTCTCCGAGGTCTACGAGAGCGGCAAGCAGGTCGCGACCGAGAAGAGCGC
>CAYWAF010000028.1:9997-17328 GCA_964456355.1 uncultured Eubacteriales bacterium
CCATCGGGTACGGTTCTTGCACATATCGTGTGTCGCACATGGAGAGATGAACGATGCCCAACGTACGCAACGTAGAGGGAATGGTCCTGTTCAGAGCCGACGGGAAGCGCTTCGGCACGATAGAACACGTCCTGTTCCATCCGGAGAAACCCTACGTGGTGGGTTTCGAGATCCGCAAGAGACCATGGCTCTTCCTCATCGAGCGACCCCACGTCTTCGTCCCTCTCGACGAGGTCGAGATAACCAAGGAGACGCTCAAGCTGCGCAGCAAGAAGCCGACGCTCGGGCGGAAAGCGGAGAAGCGGTACGGCTTCGAGTGGGAGCAGACGGTCATCTGGACCGGCATGCCGGTGCGCACGGAATCGGGTGACGAGGCAGGTGACGTCAAGGACGTGCAGTTCCGCGCTGCCGGCGGCACCGTGCGCAAGGTGAAGTTGACCGGCGGCCTCACAGCCGATGCTGCGATAGGGACCCGGGAGTTCGAGGGCGACCGCCTCATATGCTTCGACGGCGAGCACGTCGTCATCGAGAACATCGCCGAAGACGAGTTCGAAGGCGGCGTCGCCAAGCAGGCCGGCAAGGGGGCTGCCGTGGCCAAGGTGACGGCCGAGATGGCCACCAAGAAGATCGTCGCCGCAGGGATCACGGGAGCCAAGATGGCCCGCAAGAGCGAAGTGGGCAAGAAGGCGGTCGCCGCGTTCAAGAGTTTCAAGGATGCAGCGGTGGATGCGATGAGCATCGATGATGACGAGTAGGTGTCGTCAGTCTCATCTGTCCGTGATGATCCTCCTACACGCGTATACTTGTCGCATGTCACATGGGATCCCGTGGGCATGCCCACTCGCATGATCGGCAGGTAGATGTCTCGGAAGCTTCGACCACTCACACGCAAAGACCTTGGAAGACTCCCCTGCGCCTGCCCCGGCTGCGTGTTCTGGGAGACCGAGGAGCGCTTGGAGCGTCAATGCGGCGCTTGCTGTGACCTTGCGACCCTTGAAGAGTGGTATGCGGCGGTGGCCGAGGACTGGGGCGAGTGTGGTCGCGTCGCTGCCGAGAACGAGCACATCCTCGGCTTCATAAAATACGCCCCCGGGAAATGGTTGCCGCAGACCAGGCACTTCCCGGCCGGCGTCCCCGGGGACGGGTCCGAGCCGGTACTGGCCTGCATCCACATCCGCGACGATGCCAGGCGCCACGGCCTTGGGAGGGTGCTCCTGCAAGCCGCTCTCCGTGACCTGACGTTGAGAGGCGAGCGCGTCGTGTATGCATACGCTGCGACCGGGAGCGGTGACGTGACGTACCGTCCGCTCATAGGGGTCGACTTCCTCATCCGGCACGGTTTCACCGTTGCTGCCGCTCATCCGGAGTACCCTTTGCTCAAGCTGGACTTGCGCTCACTCGTCTCCATCACCGAGAACCTCGAGGCGGTGCTGCAGTCTTTGCGCATCCCACTCCGCAGCCCCCAGGGCGTGCCCTCTCCTTCCATCAAGAGCAGAGAGGAGAGGCTCGGTGACGGGTGAAGGCAAGCGACGAGGCTCGGCGCGCAGAGTGAGACGCTTCTTGGAGGCTCACGGCATGGCCGATGCGATACACACCTTCGAGCAGCCGACGAAGACGGCGAAGATGGCCGCCGAGGCGATGGGTTGCGAGTTGGGCCAGATCGTCAAATCGCTCGTCTTCGACGTTGAGGGTAAGGTGGTACTCGCTCTCGTCGCTGGCGACCGTCGCGGGGACGCCGATGCGATCGCTAGGCTGGCGGGTGGCAAGAGCGCCGTCCTTGCCGATGCTCAGACCGTCCGTGACGCCACCGGTTATGCCATAGGCGGCGTCTCCCCGTTCGACCTCCCCGACTCCGTGCTCGTGTTGCTCGATGACTCGCTCACCAGGTTCGATGTCGTGTATCCGGCCGGGGGCACGCCTGCTACGATGGTGGAGATGACGCTCCATGACCTGCTCCGTCTGAGTGGTGCCACCACGGCACATATTTCGCTTGAAGAGGCCTCATGATGGACTCTGGCGAGGTGGAGAACATATCCGAGCACACTTCTCCCAAGGTCTACCTGTCGGTGATAGGCCTTCTGGCAGTGTTGTTCATGGTGGCTGCTGCGGTCATGGCGGCGGCCATGCCCTCGGTGGGCCGTATCTGGGTGTTCGTGGGCGAACAGGAACAGTATCTGCCACTCGGCACCACCGTGGGTGACCTGTTGGACTCCGGCATGTTGAGCGCCGACCCCGGTGACCTGCTCTCGGTGGACGGCGAGGTGTTGGTGGAGGGCGGCGGAGAGCCCGTGGTCGTAGAGCGTCACGGTGTGGCGCTCTCCCCCGCGACGCGCCTGCACGACGGTGACCACATAGAGGTCACGGACGGCGATGATGTGACCGAGAGCATAGTCACCTCGCTCGCCCCCATGCCCCCACCTGTGGAGTATGAGGGGTCCGGTCCTTTCGAGGAGGTCAAGAGCGAAGGGAGGCCCGGCGTCATGGAGTTGCATGTCGGTGAGGTCTCCGGAAGCGTGGTGGACAGTCGGGTCGTGGAGCCGCCGGAGCCGATGGTGGTGCTGCGACGCAACGCCCGCCCGGGGGACAAGATCATCGCACTCACCTTCGACGACGGCCCATGGCCGCTGCAGACGCAGCAGGTGGTGGAGATCTTGGCCAGGGAGAACGTCAAGGCGACCTTCTTCATGCTAGGCAAGCAGGTGCGCAGGCATCGCGACATAGCGGCGATGGTCGCCGAGGAAGGACACCTGATCGGCAACCACTCGCTCAGCCACGTCTATCTGAACTCGAGGGTGTCGACGGCGGTCGTCCGCTCCGAGATCGAGAACTGTCAGGCGGAGATAGAACGGGCCACGGGAGAGAGGCCGAGGTGGTACAGGCCGCCCGGCGGGGTGGTCAGCCCTGCGGTCTGGGCACAGACGAGGGCCTCGAAGCTCAAGCTGATCAAGTGGAACGTCGACCCCAAGGACTACAAGTGCTCGTCGCCAACGGTCCTGGCCAGGCGGGTGATCGACTCCGCCAAGCCCGGGGCGATCGTGGTCCTGCACGATGGCGGAGGAGACCGCACTTGCACAGTGAAGGCGCTCACCACGATCATCCGCGAGCTCAAGGCTCGCGGCTACACTTTCGTCACGCTCGACGAGATGTATCCCGCTCAGTCCGAATGACCCGCTCCGGCGTGACTATCGCATCGACTGTCGTGTCGTGCGCTTCGTGTGGCAGGTCCGCGAACAACTGACTCTCGAAGGCGATCCCCACTCGGAAGGCGGAGGGGGCTTTGGGCAGGAGCCGGTCGTAGTAACCGCCGCCGTATCCCAGCCGGTGTCCCTCCGGGTCGAACGCCACTCCCGGCACGATGATGACGTCCACGTCGCCAGGGTCCACAGACGGCGAGGTCACCTTGGGTTGGCGGATGCCGAAGCGCCACTCCTCGAGGTCGCGCTCGCTACGGACCACATGCAAGGTGAGCGCACCGGGGCCTGCCACCCTCGGATATGCGATGACGGCGCCACGCTCGACGAGCGTCCGCAGCGCCGGAGCCGGATCGGCTTCCTCGGCGGTAGCGAGATATCCTGCGACCAGACGTGCGTCCAGGAGCTCCGGCAGCGCCGTCAGCCGTCCCGCTATGGCAGCGGAGAGCAGGATGCGCTCCTCGGATGTGATGGCAGCGCGCAGTGCCCGCGCCTGCTCACGGGCGTCGGCCTTCTCGTCCTGCATCATCCCCACCCCGTCACGGTCATGAAGAGCACGGCCGCGGTCAACGCGATGACGATGACGACCGTGGCCCAAGAGAAGATGTTATATGTGCGACCGTTGACGTAGGAGCCCATGACGTCGCGGTCGTTGACCACCTTGATCATGAAGAGCATGAGGAACGGCAACAACACGCCGTTGACCACCTGCGATATCAGCATGATGGCGATGAGGTTCAGGGAGGGCAACAGTATCACCGCCGCCCCTGTCACGATGATGAAGGTGTAGATGCCGTTGAAGGCCGGCGCCTCCGACCAGGAGCGGTCCAACCCCGCCTCCCAGCCGAACGCCTCGCATATAGCGTATGCGGCGGTGAGCGGCAGGACGGCGGCGGAGAGCACCGAGGCGGCCAGCAGGCCGACCGCGAAGAGCGTCTGTGCGCTGTCGCCCATCAGTGGCTCCAGAGCGGCTGCAGCCTGCGCGGCGCTGGATATCGTCACTCCGGCCGGGTGGAGCACGGCCGCGGTCGTGATGATTATCGCGCATGCGACGATGTTGGCCGTTATGGCCCCTACGATCACGTCCCAGCGGGCGAGCTTCCACTCCGAGGCCGAGGTGCCCTTGTCCACGATGTTGCTCTGGACCAGGAACTGCATCCACGGCGCTATCGTCGTGCCGGTCATCCCCACTATGAGTGCGAGGTATGCCGGGTTCATCTCGATGTGCGGGACCACGAACGCACGGGCGACCTCCCCCCAGTCCGGCCGGGCCAGATATGCGGCCGCGATGTAGGAGACGAAGACGAAGGAGAAAGCGAGCAAGACCTTCTCCACGCTGCGGTAGCTCCCTCTGGTGACCAGCAGCCACACCGTGGCGGCGGCTATGGGCACGGCCACGAAGCGGGACACCCCGAACAGTTCCAGTGCCGCCGCGACGCCTGCGAACTCTGCGACGGTCGTCGAGGCCGCACTGGTGAGCAGGAGCACCATCGCCAGCAGGGTGAGGCGCACGCCGAAGCGCTCGCGGATCAGGGCAGAGAAGCCCTTGCCCGTGACGGCACCCATGCGGCCGGCCATCTCCTGGACCATCACGAACGAGGGCGTCATCGCGAGCATCGCCCACAGCGTCATGTAGCCGTAGGAGGCACCTGCGACCGAGTATGTCGATATGCCGCCGGCATCGTTCCCCGCCATCGCGGCGAGGACGCCGGGGCCGATTATCCCCAGCATGATGAGCCAGCGGCTCCGCGTCTTCTTTGCGGCTGCCCTTTGCTTCGCCATGGCCCGGCTGCTCCTCAGAGACCAGTGGCGTAAAGGGCGGTGGTCAGGGCGAGGTAGACGATCAGTCCGAAGGCTGCGATGGCCACCGAGACGACCGAGGACGGCGCGCGCCAACCGCTCCCGTCACGCTTCAGGACCACATGCGGCACCACACTGCCGACGGCTGCCATCAGAACGATGGTCGCCGCCGTGGCCATGCCGATCGCCGCAGCTTGGTCGAAGTCGACCTTCAGGGCCTCGAGCACCCCGAAAGCGATGAGGCCGCTTATCGTGCCCAAGGCGAGTCCGGCGAGAAGGTCGATGAGGAGACGGCGGAGGAAGGGAGGCCGCTCCTCGGTGTTGCCCGCCTCTATCAGGACGGAGATCGAGTGGTGGGAGATGTCTTCCGACATCCGCATGACCAGCGGCAGGAAGAGGACCGCAGGCAGGAAGATGGCGAGTCGCTCGGAGTAGAAGGCGAGGACGAGGGAGGCGCCCAGGCCGAGGACCAGCCAGACCACCAGCCAACTCCCGCGCCTGCCCAGCCAGCCCAAGGGCCCGCTCTCCAGTTTGCGTGTCGACCCGGTGGCCAGCGCGAGGTCTTCTGCTGACTCCTCCTCCATGACCTCGAGCGCATCGTCTACTGTGACGATACCGAGGAGTTTGCCCGTCTCGTCCACGACCGGCAAGGCCAGCAAGTCGTATTTCGTCATCGTCTCGGCGACGTCTTCCTGGTCGTCGTCGGGCCCCACGGTGATCACATCGCGGTCGAGGATCTCGCTCACGGGGGTGTCGGGGGCGCTCATGATCAGGTCGCGGAGGGAAACGACGCCCACAAGGCGGTTGTCCTCCTCGACGACGAAGATGTAGTAGATGTTCTCGTGCTCGGCCGCCTCGCTGCGCAGGAAGTCGATGACCTGCTCGACGGTCATGTCCGCGGTCACCGTGGTGACCTCCGGGGTCATGATGCCGCCCGCGGTCTTGTCCTTGTAGCCGAGGAGGGAGCGGATGGCGCGCGCCTCCTTGATGCCCATCAGCCGCAGCAGGCGTTCGGCCTTCTCGTAGGGAAGGTCGGCGATGATGTCGGCGGCATCGTCGGGGTCCATCTCCGCGAGCAGGTCGGATGCGCGCGATTCGGCCAGGTCGTCGATCGCATCCGCCTGGTACTCGTCTTCGAGCATGGAGACGGTGAGGGCGGCCCGCGCATCGTCGAAGTGGTCGAAGACCTTGGCGCGCTGGCTGGGCGAGAGTTGTTCGAGGATGTCTGCGACGTCGGCGGGGTGCAGCTCGTGCAAGCGCTTGTGGGTGACCGAGAGCTTCACTTCGCTCAGGTCACGATGGAGCAGGTCCATGTAGTTCCAGGGGATGAGGTTCTCGCCCAGGTCTTTGCCGAAGAGGGCGAAGAGCCATACGACGAACTTCTCCAAGGCCGGATGTATGCCGCGAAGTATGCCGCGGATGCCGACCTCGGCGCCGAGCAGTCTCAGGCGGTTGTGGGACTCGGAGAGCTTGAGGTCGTTGACGCGCACGACCTTCATGCCCTGCGTGTCGACGATCTGCTTGTTCAGCAGGTCGCGGTGGAGGAGGACCTCGTCGGGCTGGAGGTAGCTGAAGCGGATGTCCTCCCGCGGCATGTTGAGGACGATGCGATCGTCTTCGAGGGCTTCGACGTACTTGCGCCAGGAGAGCATGAACGGCGTCTTGTCGGGGCCCTCGAAGGCCAGCGACGTCACGCGCGGGAAGACCTCGCCGGTGGCGATGGCCACGTCGCTCACTTTGCCTATCTCGGTGCCGGCTGCGTCCACCACCGGCTTTCCGAGCATCTGGCTCAGATAGATCATGAAACGCTCCCTCCCTTCGGGTGTCCGCGGGCGCTATCGGCGCTCGGGGACATGCCCTGCGAGGTTCGTGAAGGGCCCCGGGCCCCTCACGGCGAGGGAGCCGGGACCTATGGACTCGGAGGTCTCACTCGGTCCCTTTCTTCGACTGCAGATATCGACGACACGAAAAACACCCCTGCGTCGACCGTTCGACGAGGGGCGTTCCATGGCGCATCCGGCAGGCACACGGACGCCTGATGCGCGTGCGTGCCTGCCGATGCTCCCTCCCTCGTCTGAGGATTTGGCACTGTCCGACGTAGGGCACGTCCTTGCGGACGCAGCGGGGATGCCGCTTCGAGGCCCAGCCACCTTAGCCGTCCCCTTAAGCCGGGGAGGGCTGTTCTACCCATTGGCGTCTCTCGACATTTCCGGGCAGTGGCCTGTGTTCGAACAGGAGCCGCACCTTAACGGACGGAGCAACGTGTTCTTCGTGTTGTCAATCCCGTCCAGCGTGCGACGGGCACCGGAATCTTACACCTGCAAGCAGTAGCAGCGCAAA
>CAYWAF010000029.1:0-7472 GCA_964456355.1 uncultured Eubacteriales bacterium
TCAGCCAGGACGTGCGTGATGAGGTCAAGCAGGTGCTTAGGTAGATGAGAGCGTTCTCGGTGGCACCGGTCGGTCAGACCGCCGTCCGGTACCACCTGTCGCAGAAGACGATCCCCCACAGAAGCCTGAGGAGGGGTCGGCTCAACAGGCGGTCTTTTTCGAGTAAGTCACAGGCCCTCGCGACCTGGCCAGGTTTCAGCATATGAGCGATCGGTCCGTCTGGCTCGATGGAGGTCTTCAGGTATCCGATGAACGTCGGGTCGAGGAAGACGCGCGACTCCGGGTCTGCGAAATCATCCTTGGGGCGGTAGACCATCGCGTTCGGGGCATGTCGGGCGAGGGCGAGTTTGAGCGGCGCTTTCCCCTCCTCACTCCGCCACGTCTCTGCGGCCACCAATGCCATCGCGATCCATTCGGTGGCCATGAGAGGGGAGTATATCGTGATATCCGCCGGTGTGAGTAGAGCAGGCACTCTGGCCCCGAATTGCACCCCGCACTTGAACGCGAACCCTCCAGCGGCCATCAGGCATGGCAACGTGGTGCCCGCCCACCCTTCGAGCCACTCTGTGAACATGTCGGCGACTCGCTGCATGTGCTCATCGTCGTAGAGGGTTCCTGCCAGTGCGTTCTCTCCGAGGGTCGCTGCCGGAAGAGGCATCATGACCGAACGCCATATGCCACGTATAGGACGGTCCATGCTCTCGGGGCGTCGCCAGAAGCCAATCGGATACGCGCTTGCGACGGTCTTGCGCATGGCGTGCGGTATGCTCAGCAGACGCTGCCAATCTACGACCGGCTTGTCCATGAGAGAGCCTGTCCCATCAAGGACAGGACGTGCTGTTCCAGCGAAACGGTCAACGAGCGACTGCGCGAGGTCCCACACCTCCATCGTGCTCGGGTCTGAGAACGGCTGCGGCCAGATGCGGCCCGGCTCGCGCAGGCAAGCGCATGGGTCTTCAAGGCCTGCGTGAAGACGTTCGAAACGGAGACCGATATGCGCGGCCATCTCCTCGGCGAATGCGGACTCGGGGTCGTCGGGTCCGTAACAGTAGTTCAGGAGGAGGGTGTCGTCGTATCCGAGCGCTGCGAGACGAGCGGCGATGAGCCCTGAGTCCACTCCTCCACTGAAGAGCAACACCGGGTGCGGGCCGTCTCCGACGATGGATGTGAGGATGGCGTCCAATGTGCGCTCGACGAGGTCGGCCCGCGCTTCGAGGTCGGTCGCAGCCATGGCATCGGGCGGCGGCTCGAGAGGCACGGGATATGAGGCATCGGGGCCCTCGTAGTGGTATCCGGGCATGAGACGGCTGACATCTTGCCACGGAGAGAGCGGCGGGACTATGGCGCCGAACTGCAGGACGCTGAAGACAGCGGCGTCTTCCGGGATAGGATCGTCCCCAGCGAGTGAGGTCGCGTCATGCGAGATACGACCGGCCCGGTCGGAGAAGAGCGACTCCATCTCGGCGAGAGGGACCTCGATGGGCCACTCCATGCGCCTCGAGCGACGAGCAGCCGTCTTGCCTGTTATATGACGCGGTAGTTCCGTCGGCACGCTTCGGGCCTCTCCAGATTCCTCTATCATGTCAGGTAGTCATCCACACAACGATACACGCTTGGAGGTCTTGAGATGAGATCGATACGAAATATAGCCGGGCGGGGGAGCGTGGCCCTCGCCCTCCTCATGGTCGTCATGCTCATGCCTGTGGTGAGCGTGCAGGCGGTGCCCACCAATGGGAGCATCGGAGGCGTCGTCAGTAATGCCGACGGGCCGCTTCAAGGCATCGACGTGTCGCTTTTCAAGTGGAACGGGTTGGAGTGGGAATATCAGTACAACGATCAGACGACGGACGCGAACGGCAAATACCGCTTCTACGTCAGTGGCGACGGCGATTACCGGGTGCGCTTCCGTGATTTCAGCAACCATTTCTATCACGAGGAGTGGTACGACGACGTCACGGACAGGACCCAGGCCACGACCGTCACGGTCTCCGGGGCCGCCGATGTGACGGGCATAGACGCCACCATGAGTCCGGGTGGCAGCATCACCGGTCGTGTCACCAACATCCGCGGCGACGGCGTGCCGAACATAAACGTCTGGGCCTATTACCCGCAGGGCGGGGTCTGGTCGGCCGGTTCAGGATGGTATCTCTATGGAGTGACGGACGCCGATGGCTACTACACCGTGAGTGGCGCACATACCAGCGAGTACAGGCTGTGGTTCTACGACAACGGCGCCAACGTCTACGAGACGGAATGGTACGCGGGGGCATCCAACATCGCAGCGGCCACCTCTGTGATAGTGACGGCTCCCGCGCAGACTTCCGGCATCGACATGGAGTTGCAGTTCGTGGACCAGACTCCACCGGAGGTGAACTCCGACGTCAAGAGCACGTATGCCGGCTCTGCGAGCATCGAGATCACTGCCACGGACGTCGGGCACGGCGACTCTGGCATCTACGAGACCTATTACAAGTTGGATTCCGGGAGTTGGGTATCCATATCGGGTGCCACTGCGACGGTGGAGGTGGCAACGGCGGGTGACCACACCATCTCATATAAGGCGAAAGACAACGCCTGGAACGAATCGGGCGTCGTCACCAAGGACTTCAAGGTGGAAGTGGGATACGTCTCCGTGGCTGGCGCGAACCGCTACGAGACCGCCGTCAAGACCAGCCAGGAGACCTTCGAGGACGGGACTGCCGACTGCGTCGTAATCGCTACCGGGGCCAACTGGCCCGATGCTCTGGGCGGTGCTGCACTCGCCGCAGCGAAGAACGGTCCCATCCTGCTCACTCCGCCTTCGGCGCTGCCTTCCGGCGTGATCGACGAGATCCGCCGCCTGGGAGCCAAGGAGGCCATCATCCTCGGAGGCACTGGAGCCGTCTCGGAGGATGTGGAGAACGCGCTGAAGGACGAACTCGGCGCGAATGCGGTCGACCGTATCGGAGGACCCACGCGCTATCAGACGGCCGATCTCATCGCAGCGGCCACCATCGCAGAGTTGAAGGCTGGGGCGGGCTACGACGGTACGGCCTTCGTGGCCACGGGAGCGAACTTCCCCGACGCGCTCGCAGGCTCTCCTCTGGCTGCCGCCAAGGGCTGGCCGATCTTCCTCTCACCACCTTCGAGTAACCCGCCTGTGACGACGATGTCGAACCTCGGCGTGACAGACGCGCTCATCCTCGGCGGCGAAGGAGTTGTCTCGAAGAGCCAGCGGGCTGCTTTGGAAGCGGAGTTCGGCTCGGGGCACGTGCAGCGTCTGGCAGGTGCCGACCGATACGCGACAGGCGTGGCCGTGGCCTCTTACGGCGTGGATTCGGCTGGGCTCACCTGGAACGGACTTGCTTTCAGCACGGGCCAGAACTTCCCCGATGCTCTGGCGGGCGGCGTCCTGACCGGCAAGAACGGTTCGGTCATGCTGCTCACGGCATCGGCGTCACTCCCGGGCAGCGTACGCAACAAGTTGGTCGAGCAGCGTGACCAGGTGGTCGATGTCTACTACCTGGGTGGCACGGGAGCCATCTCGCAGAGCGTGCGTGACGAGGTGGGCTCCATCCTGCACTAGATCCTCTCATCATCGAGCGAGAGAGCCCCGGCTGCCTTCTGGTGCCGGGGCTCTTCTGTCTCGGAGCCAGCCCCTTCCATGACGTCACTCACGCCGAGGGTGAGATGAGCGTGTACAATGGAGGCACAGGTTTTGGAGGCATATAGTGACTCTCCATCACAGAGCGGATTCGTCAGTCCGTGTCTCAAGACTCGTCGCCCTCACCCTCCTCTGCGTCCTGTTCTTGCCCCCATCCATCGCATATGCAGCAGACGTCATCTATGTCGATGTCGCCACAGGTAGTGACCTGACGGGGACGGGCAGCGCATCTGATCCTTACAAGTCCATCAAAAAAGGACTCTCGGAGGCCGCTTACGGTGATATCGTGCGTGTCGCGAATGGCACGTACTCCGAGTCCGCATCAGGCGAGGATTTCCCCCTGCGTATACCGCGTGGCGTGCGCCTTCAGGGACTGGGTAGCGGCTTCATGCCCGGTCCTGAGGTGGATGGTAACGGCACGGAGTCCGTGTTCGAGATAGTGAACGGTAACATGAACACCGTCTTGGACGGCTTCTACATCACGAGGGGCGGAGGGACGAACGGTGCAGGCGTGTTGATCCTGGGCGGCAGCAGCCCGGGATATGGCCCCAGCATCCAGCGGAACTACATCACGAACAACTCTGCGACCGGTCGCGGTGGGGGCATCTACATGAACCCTGAACTCGCGCCCGATTTCTCACCCCTGATCCAAGCGAACTATCTGGTGGGTAACAGCGCAAGCGCCGGTGGCGGGATCTTTGCCTCAGGCACAACACTCGATCTCTACCGGAACATATTCCTTTTGAACGAGTCCACTGGCAGCGGTGCCGGTGATGGCGGAGGTGGAGTGTTCGCGGCGACCTGTGGCGGCAACATAGAGCGGTGCATCTTCTATATGAACGAGGCCTCCTCCAACGGAGACGGGGGCGCTATCGACATCGATGGTGGCGGCACGGTCTCCGTCAGAAACTCGAGACTCGTGGACAACAGAGCCAACCTGGGCGGAGGCATCTATACGACGGGCGCCTCCTCCGTGGGCGTCTACGACAGTCTCCTCTCAAGCAACACGGCGAGTTTCGGTGGAGCTGCGTACACTCACTCGAACACGATCTTCTCCCGCTCCACGATAGTCGGCAATGAGGCGGGCCTGGGTGACGGGGTCAGGAACAACAACGCGACCCTGGGTCTCAGCAACGTCATACTCTGGGACAACGGAGGCGACGATATCGAGAACTTCAGCGGTAGTGTCTTTCCCTCGTACTCATGCATCCAAGAAGCCACATGGAACGGGACAGGCGTCATACACTCCAACCCCTACTTCCGGGACCCGACCAACCCGTTCGACCGTTTCCTGGCATACTATTCTCCCTGCATCGACACCGGGAACCCTACATCTTCAGGCGGCAGAGACATCCTGCAGGTCCTGCGCCCCAAAGACGGCGATGGGAACGGGAGCGCCCGTATCGACATGGGCGCCTACGAGTATTGGCTCGATGTCGATCGCACTGCAGGCGATGACCGTTATGAGACCGCTGCACAGATATACGGCGAGAACATGCCCTTCTCGCACTATGCTGTGATCGCCACAGGTCTCGACTTCCCGGACGCACTGTGTGCCTCAGGTCTCGCCGGCCTCTACAATGCACCGATACTTCTCACGTACTCGGATCATCTTCCCGATGCCGCCATCACCGTGCTCTTCGAGCGTCAGGTATACGAAGTCTTCATAGTCGGTGGTTCAGGCGTGGTCTCCGACAGCGTCGTGGCACAGTTGGAGAGCATGGACATCGAAGTGACCCGTCTGGCGGGCGTCGACCGCTACGAGACAGCACGCCTGGTGGCAGACCACATAGCGGACAACAGTGTCAGCATCCCCTCGACGTGCCTGATCGCGCGCGGCGACCTTTTCCCGGACGCTCTGGCACTCGCACCCATAGCCTGGAGGACTGTCGGCGCGGTCTTGCTCGTGCGTCCTGAGTCCGTCCCGCCACCTACTAGAGCTGCGCTGGATGCCAACGACTACGACAAGGCCCTGATAGCCGGTGGAGAGGCTGCGGTGTCATCGTCTGTGGAGGATGTGGTCAAGGCATACGTCCCGCCTGCCGAGGTGAAGCGCTTGGCAGGCGTCAACCGCTATGAGACCGCTGTGGCTGTGGCCGAGTATGCCATCGACGAGGCGTTGCTGAGTCCCGATTTCTTCGGCATAGCCACAGGTGCCGACTTCCCCGATGCGCTCGCCGGGGGAGCCGTATGCGGATATAAGGGTGGCCCGTTGCTGCTCTCTCTGCGAGAGGCTCTGCATCCTTCAGCCCATGCGCTGATACATGACCACCGGTACGAGTTGCAAGAGATACAACTCTTCGGCGGGACCGGCGTGCTTGCCGACACCGTCGCCGACGAGTGCTCTTCGCTGATGCCTTAGATCCGCTCAGGAGTCCTCGTGTGGCTATGATTCCTGCGCCCGGATGAACTCACCTATCTTCTTGTCTTCGGTCCTGGTGTGTTTGACCAGCCAATCTTGTAAGAAGATGGCCAAGGTGATGGGGAGCACGGCTTTGTTCGAACGGTACTCCTCAGTCAAGCGTTGTGCTTGGGCCATGAATTCGGCGTGCATCCATTGCTGGTCGGTAAGCCCGGGATAGCCTATTGAGCGCATGAGGTCTTCTTCGTCATGGAAGTGGGATTCCGCCTGTTCCATCAGGCGCATCAGGATCGACTCTTGGACCTCGATCGGTTCGCCACTGACGACGGCGTCGTGCAACTCGTTGATGGTCTCGTACAGTTGTTTGTGCTGCGTGTCGACGAGATCGTTGCCTATCTCAAGAGCCGGATCCCATATCACGTAAGTCATGCATGCCCCCCCGTCCGGTCATCGAGACGAACCTGCGGATATCATACCCGTCTTCTGATCGATGATGACGAAGGCGCATGCCTGGACCGGTTGTTGCTTTACCATGCTTCGGGACATACCGATGCTTCCCACAAGGCCAGAGCGCGAACCATGAAGGAGAATGCCGTACGTACCACGTTCCGTCTTCGTTTGTCTCGAACGATCTTCCTGTTACTTGTGACCATCCCTTTGCTGTTGCTGGGCGCACCGGTCGGCGCTATCGTCAGGCCGGTGTCGCAGACCTCCTCTTCCACCCATCCTTCGGAGAACGACTGGTACCCGGATGACTCTCCGCAGGTGGAGTGGTCCACGCGCAGTGACGCTCCCACGCTGGCAGGCCCTCTCTATTCCGAGAGGTCCGGTTGGGACATGGCCGTCGACGTCTCCGACCCAACAAGCCCCACCCTGCTGGGCTCGCATGACACCACCGGCTCGGCCAAAGGCGTGACGGTGGTGGGCGAGAAGGCTTACGTGGCCGATGGCAGCAAGGGATTGAGCGTCTTCGACGTCTCCGATCCGACGATGCCGGTGTTCCTCGGCAGCATCGACACGCCCGGTGACGCAAGGTCCGTGGCCGTCGTAGACGACCTGGCCTATCTTGCCGACAACCAGCGTGGCGTGCAGGTCATAGACATCTCGGACCCTGCCGCCACGCAGGTCTTCGGTGAGATCGGGATGCCCGGTGTCGCCATGGACGTTGCTGTGACCGACGATGTGGCGTACGTGTCCGCGTTCACCGAAGGCACTTGCGCGCTCGACGTCTCGGGCTCACAGACGCTGACCTCGCTGCAGGACACATCCGGCCGGCCCCGCGGTATCGCGTACGCGGGTGATCTGGTCTATGTGGCCGCCGACACCCAGGGCCTTCTCTCCGTCGACCTCTCGGATCCGAGGCGACCGACCTCGTTGGACGTGCTGGACACCCCTGGTGCGGCTTATCAGGTCGCTGTGACAGGCGACATCGCCTATGTCGCTGACGGCGCCTCAGGCGTGCAGGTC
>CAYWAF010000029.1:7572-16901 GCA_964456355.1 uncultured Eubacteriales bacterium
CGCTGTGACAGGCGACATCGCCTATGTCGCTGACGGCGCCTCAGGCGTGCAGGTCGTGGATGTCTCTGACCCGACCAGCCCGACGATCGTCGGCTCGCTCGCTCTTCCGGGCGAAGCCCAGGCCGTCCATGTCGCAGGCGATGTGGTGTATCTGGCACGGATGACTCTGCGGTCCATGCGGTGAGCGTGGCCGACCCCACTGCGCCGACCTTGCTCAAGACCCACTACGTCAACGGTTCGGTCTACGATGTCGAGGCATGCGGCACGTTCGCTGTGACGGCGAGTACGTACGGGCTGGGGACGGTGTATGTGGCGGATGGCCCCGTCGGTTACTCGTATGCGATGGACCAAGTCGCAGACACTGAGCCGGACGCCAGCATAGACGTGACTGCGACGAGTGTGGGGTTCAGTGGTCTTGCCGACGGCGAGTTGAGTTGTACTTCCACGTGCGTGCGGTGGCCGAAGGCGGGAGGGCCGGTGAGACCACGCACAGGCGCACCGCATAGGCACAATCGAGAAGCAGTTCATCGAGGTCGACGGCCTTACCCGCTACACGACCGCCATCGAGGCTTCCAAGCGCGCATATCCGAACGGTGGCGTCTCCACCGTCGTCATAGCCACGGGAGCGAACTTCCCGGATGCGCTGTCGGGTGGTGCGATGCTGGGTTCGATGGACGCGGTCATACTGCTCACGCGCACGACCTCGCTCGTGTCTGCCGCAGAGCAGCGTCTTTCGGACAACAAGGACGCGATAGGCACGGTGCACTACATCGGCGGCGTGGGCGCTGTGAGCCGAGCCGTGCGCGACAGGGTGGAGCAGGTGTTGGAGTAGGAGGGAGCGTCCGAGAGGTCGGCAGCATTCTGCTCGGCGAGGGACGGGAGTGTGGTATACACAACATATACACATCTCTATGGCAAGCCCGGACCGCTCTTGTTTCGAGCAGGGTCAGAAGCAGTTTGGGTGCAAGAAAGGTGCGACTGCGACGATGGCGCGCATGGTGAGGAAGCAGATAGTCATAGACGCGGAGCGCGAGAAGACCCTGGAGCGTCTCGCTGAAGAACTCGACCTCTCCCAGTCCGAGGTGGTCCGTCGGGCCATCGACCGGTTCGCCGAACAGATGGCCGAGGAGGACAAGCGCCAAGCGGCGTGGGAGCGCTTCATGAAGATGGCCCGGAATGCCGAGGCTCACGGAATCACCGACGAGAACGGACGGCTGAAGTGGACGCGCGAGGAGTTGCATGAGCGCGGTTCTCGTTGACACGAACGTGCTCGTCTATTCAGTGGATGGAACCGAAACCGCTCGGCATGCCAAGGCTCTGGAGTCCCTTGATGCACTGACTCCTCGCCGCATCCGGGTCTCGACGCAGAT
The DNA here is from genome assembly GCA_964456355.1 of uncultured Eubacteriales bacterium. Classification (GTDB taxonomy): domain Bacteria; phylum Actinomycetota; class Coriobacteriia; order Anaerosomatales; family CAYWAF01; genus CAYWAF01. Next base: position 8,943 of record CAYWAF010000029.1, read on the forward strand.
ACTTTCGGAGTTCGCGAACGTGTTGACACATCCCCATAAACTTGCCCTGCCGTCACAGGTTGCAGCCGACCTCGTCGAGGACGTGATCGGTTTTGCCGAAGTTCTCGTCACAGGGGAAAACGTAGTGATCGCCGCGCTGCAGGCCCACGAACGCTGGGGTCTCGAGTACTATGACGCTCAGATCTGGGCGACCGCGGCACTCAACGACGTGCCACTCGTCTTGTCCGAGGACTTCTCTTCAGTCACCACGCTGGGAGGAGTCACGTTCCTCGACCCGTTCGCTGACGACTTCGACGTCGAGGCGTTGTGAGTCAGGACGAGAGCGACAGGGCGGGCAGGTGTTTCAGTGGTAACATCGCTTCGTTCCCAGCCCTTTCGGCCCACCGAGCGGGTCGCCCGTCCTGTCGATACGGTATCGTTGTGAGTGACCGGCGACTCGAAAAGGAATCATGGCGAACTGCTGCAAAAGGTCGATAGTGCACCGCGACTCCCCTTGTTTCGTTCTGCTGTCGGTCATCGTAGTGCTCGTCTTTGTTGTGGGCACGACAACGATCCGGCCGCTGTCGGTCTCGGCGCAAGACGATCTCCTGCCCCGCCTCGAGAGAGCGCTGGAGGACGCCGGCGCCACGGTCCTCGATGCGGACGACTCCTCTCTGGAAGGAGTCTGGAGCCTGACGGTGCAGTACGGTGGTGCCGGAGGCACGATCCAGATCGAAAAGGCACAGAACGCCCAGGAAGCGCAGCAGATAGCCTCCTCGTTCTCCTCCACCGCCGCCGGAGGGAAGAGCACGACCATCAACGGCGTTCCGGCGAAGTATCTGGTATCCACGGCACAGAGTGCGGGTCAGCAGAACTCGCAGACCAGTCTTTGGTGGGCGCGCGACAAGTACTTCGTCTTCATGTACCTGGTGTCGACCGATGATATCGGGCCTGTGCGTCAGTTGGGCGAAGTGGTGGACGACGTGCTCTCGGGTGCGGACGGGACGGGAGGCGGGACCGGTGACGCTTCCGATGAGACGGTCGTCGAAGAGGCGCTCTCGGTGTCCGTGTCCCCCGTTTCGTTCAAGGCCCTCGGCGACTCCGTGGAGATCGAGGTGACTCTCACCGGCGCGGACCCGTCGTACAAGGACGTCACCCTCACCGGTCATGGCCTTGACAGGAGTGCCGTCACCGATGCAAGGGGAAGGACCTCGTTCACAGTCACGCATACCGAAGAGGCGCTCTCGGAGTATCGCTTCCGCATCGGGGCGGAAGGCCTGGTGCAAGAGGTCCGCATACCCGTGCTCGCGATAGACATACGTCCTGAGATCGCACCCGCCACGGGAGAGCCTTATGCGGGGGTCGCGGCCGACGGCGTGAGCGTGCTCGTCATCGAGGTCGACCTTGGTGTGGAGACCGGCGGCACTCTGAATGTCGAACAGCCCGAGCTGGGCTCGCTCGGCGGAGCCGCCCTCAGGAGTGACGGCACCGTCGACGTCTCCGGCGGTACGGCCACGCTCGAGTACACGCCGCCTGCCTACCTGGGCACCGACGTCCTCACGGAGGAGATGCCTTCGGTGCCCGCCGATGGGCCCGGAAGCCAGGCGGCACAGCCGACCGTCTTCCGCAACGGTTCGCCGTGGGCGGCGGTCGTCCCGCTGGCGTTCACCTACACCGATTCCGGCGGAGAGCGGACCCCCATAACGGTAGACGTTCGCGTCGTCCGTCCTCCCGTGATGCTCGTCCACGGCTTCACCGGTGACAAGACGACGTGGACGAGTCTCCAGTCCTATCTGAAGGATCGGCGCTTCGATGCGGTCATCAACGAGTACTACCGTGGCGACCAGGGGATTCACGACCAGGCCCGCGGACTGGGCGAGGACATCCGGCGAGAGACCGACCGCTATTCGTCTCTCGGACTCAAGATCGCACGTGTGGATGTGGTCGGTCACAGCATGGGAGGTCTCATCGCGCGCGACTACACCTGGGGTTTCGAGCCGCATCCTACCGATGTGCGCAAGATCATCATGGTCGGCACCCCCAACCACGGCGCGAACTTCCTCGACAAGACGCTCGGTAACCTCGCTGCGGAGTTCGGCGGGACCCACAACCTGGCTTCCGAGCAGCTCTACTCGGGGAGCGCGTTCATGAGGGACCTCAACAGGGGCGAGGACGTCGGCAGGCATCTGAACCCGGACATACAGTACGGCAACATCTATGGAGAGCTCACCGACTACGTCGTACCCAACACCTCGGCGTACTTGAACGGCGTGACGAGCCACGGGATCTCAGGCGTCACGCATTCGGCGGCTATCCCTCTGCCCGGAGTCCCCATCACCGAGTCGGACACCGTGTTCGGCTGGGTGACCGATTGGCTGGTCTCCGATATCCCGCGGGCGAGACTGCGGAGCACTTCCGTGGAAGTGGTGAAGGGCGAGGGCGGGGTCTTCCTCTCCGGTGTGGACACGAACGGTAAAGAGACGCGAGAGGACCTGACGGCTTTCCCCAAGGCCGTGCAGGCATGGGAGGAGATCGGCACCGAGAGTGACGGCCGGGCGAGGATCCGCCTCTCGGTCGCAGGTCTTGCGTGGGGGACGCTGGACTTGGCGCCCGATTCACAGATCGCCATCGGCAACGTCACGCCCCATGCGGTGACGGTGCGTGTCCGTAGAGGAAGCGCCCGCTTCCGCTCTCTCCGGCGTTCCGGCGGCGGTCACTTCCAAGTGGTCATCGGCGAGCAGCCGGCCGGCGAATGGTACACGTTCCATCCTGACGCCAAGGTCATCGGTCTTGACACGGAGTTCGTGGTCAGGGCGGACGACTCCGGCGAAGCCGAGGTACTCGTGCTGGACGGGCGGGCGCTCTTCAGCGGGAGTGACGCCGTCGAGGAGGCCGATGCGTTGACTCTCGAGAGTGGGCAGGCCGCGGCGGTCGGGGTCGTAGAGGGCTACGAATCGACTTTGGCCGAAGACCAATGGTGGACGGACGGCTTCTATCGTCCGAGCCTGCTTGAGGTGCTGCAGGAGTGGTGGTCGATACTCCGCTCCGCTGTGGCCTCCATGTTCGAGGCGGATGCCGCGGCCGAACCGGTGGTGATAGCGGAATGAACTTCTGCACCGTTTGCGGCTCTCGATTGCGACAAGGAGCGATGTACTGCACGAGCTGCGGAGCCCCCGTGGCCTCGGAGTCCGCTCCTACGGATCCTTCGCAGCAGGCGGCCGCTCCATCTTCCCCACAACAGCAGGTCGGTGCAGTGTCATCCGTGCCGCCTCCGCCAAAGCCGCGCTCTTCGGGGCGGACCCTCATGATCACTTTCACGGTGTTTCTGACTATCGCTGTCGTGACGCTTCTTGCAGGCTACTGGACCTGGACGTCTGCCGGCATCGACCCGTCGACTGTGGAGACGTTCGTGATAGGGCAGGCTCCCTAGTCGATGATGCGGTAGCGCACCTCGTGCACGCCGCTGAAGCCGAGGGCGCGCACCACGCCGGGGCCCAGGTCGAACGTCCGTCCCGGGGTGTACGGGCCGCGGTCAGCCACCTTCGCCACCGCCCGCTTGCCGTTGTACTCGAACTCGATGAGCGTGCCGAACGGCAGTGTCTTGTGGGCGACTATCATCGAGTAAGGGCCTATCCTCTCGCCGCTGGCTCCGCGTCCGGTGAAGTTGCGGCCGTAGTGCGACGCCACGGCAGTCTTCCATTCGCCGGAGCCACTTAGTTGCTGCGTGGGGTCGCTTTCCTTCGGGGCGGCAGCGGCCGCGCTCTGCCGACTCTGCTTGGCGACCTGCGCCTCGTATGCCGCGAGGGCGGCCTCACTCTCGGCGAGCGCCTTGCGTGCGCGGGCTGCCTCCTGCTCTGCCGCATCGACTGCTTTGGCCTGCTCGGCCTGGAGGACCATCAGCGATGCCGCTGCCTGCTCAGCATCCTTGCGGGCGGTCCTGAGCGTCGCCAGGTCCGCAGCGTCCTGCTCGTTCATCCGCATGAGAAGGTCCCAGCGCGTGGCGAGGTCCTGGAAACTGGTAGCGCCCAGCAGTACCTGGATGAGGGATGCGTCACCGAGGCGGTACATCGTGCGCGCTCGTGCGTTCAGTCGCTCGCGAGCACGCTTCTCCTCGGCCAGGATGCGGTCGAGTTCTGCCGAGGTCTCCGCCACCTGTGCATCGATGCGTGCAGCTTCTTGCTGCAGGGTCTGGAGCTTCTCGGCAGCACGCTCGGCGCGGGCGCGGTCTGCTGCCGTCTGGGCAGTGGTCGGCCGTGCCGCTGCAGGGAGGACCGGCCCTAGCATCAGACCTATCGCGATTGCCGCAGCAAGCAGTAGGCGGTATGTTCGCTCAAGAGACATGTGGGTAAGTGTACCAACCTGGGCGGAAAACAGACGACTGTAAGTCAAGGCCACGAGGGACGGAGCGACATGAGCAAGCCGGCGATTCTCACCGAAGGTCTCACGAAGCACTATGGGAAGGTCGAGGCCCTCGTCGACCTCGACCTCGAGATACAACCGGGCGAGGTCTTCGGCTATCTGGGCCCGAACGGTGCGGGCAAGACGACCACCATCCGGACGATGATGGACGAGATCCGTCCCACCAGGGGCAAGGCATACATCCTCGGGATGGACACCCACGCCAAGGCGGTGGAGCTGCATGCGCACATCGGCTATCTGCCGGGCGACCTGGCGATGTATCCGAACCTGACAGGACACGACCTCATCACCTACTTCGCGAACCTGCGCGGTGGCGTGGACTGGGGATACGTCGACGAGCTCGCCGAGCGTCTCGACGCCGAGATGTCCAAGAAGATAGGCGACCTCTCCTCGGGCAACAGGCAGAAGATCGGGCTCATCCAAGCCTTCATGAACAGGCCCGACGTCCTCATCTTGGACGAGCCGAGTTCCGGTCTGGACCCTCTCGTCCAACGCGAGTTGCAGAAGATGATGCGGGAGGCAGCGGAGGAGGGGTGTACGGTGTTCCTCTCCAGCCACACGCTCTCGGAGGTGCAGCGCATCGCCGATCGGGTGGGCATCATACGCCACGGTCGTCTCGTGGCGCTCGAGAGCGTCCACACACTCAGGGCCAAGGCCATGCGCCGTGTGGAACTCGAACTCGACGACCATCCGGACGCCTCCGTCTTCGAAGCAGTGGAGGGGGTGCGCGACGTCGAGGTGGAGAACCACCGCGTCTTCCTGTCTTTCGACGGCGACATGGGCATTCTCCTCAAGGCTATCGAAGGACACTACGGCATCCTGGACATCAACACGCAGGCGGCCGACCTCGAGGAGATCTTCCTCACGTACTACCGGGACGAGAGCGGGGAGCAAGGCGAAGGCGAGCGTCAGGACAGCGGCGGCCCCGGCGACAAGGAGGCGAGCGTCTGATGCTCGCCAACGTGTTCACGAAGACCATCCGCGACCGGTGGCGCGGATGGGCGATAGCGGTAGCGGCCGTCGGGTCGCTCGTCGTCATGGGGATGTCGGTCTACCGGGGGATCGACCTGTCCGTGATCGCGAGTCTGCCCGAGGCATACCTCTCGCTCATCGGGATAAGGGGAGGCATGGACGTCGGCGCTCTGGCCGTCGGCGCGATATACGGCAGTTATGGTTCGATGACCTTCGCTGCGATGGCGCTGGTGATGGGTGCTGCCTCGATCGCGGGTGAGGAGCGAAAAGGGACGATAGGGCTCTTGCTCGCGAACCCCAAGAGCCGCACGCACGTGCTCTTGTCGAAGACCGCCTCGCTCGTGGTGCTCAGTGCAGCAGCAGCCGTTCTCATGTGGGGGGTCGTCTACTTCTCGGCGCAGACCTTGGATATCTCCCTCGGCGAATTGGACCTCGTCGCCCTCAACGTCCACATGTTCGCCAACGCGTTGTTCTACGGTCTTCTGGCGACAGCCATAGGCGCTGCGACGGGGAATCGAGGCGTGGCAGTAGGCGCTAGCGCAGGCGTGCTGGTCGTCGGCTTTTTGGGAACGGGCCTGATGCCGCTCATCGAGGGAGGAGAGAAGTGGGCCAAGGTCTTCCCGTGGTACTACTTCAACGGCAGCGAGCCCCTCTACAACGGGATCGATTGGGGTCATGTCGCCGTGTTGACAGGCGCATCCGTCCTGCTGGGAGTCGTAGCGGTCGCGGGACTGGCTCGTCGTGACCTCAAGAGTCAGTCGGTGGGCACCACCATGCTGGACCGTTTGCGCGCCGCTCCCGCGACAAAGAAGCTCGCCGACCGTCTCGCCGGGTCGGCCAGGGTCTCGTCCATCTGGCTCAAGACGGCATCCGAGTACCAGACCCTGCTCCTCGCGTGTGCCGCTTACATGTTCCTCCTCCAGGGCTTCATGATGGGTCCGTTCTACTCGGCGATCCCGAAGGAGACGCTGGATTTTGCCGCTTCGCTTCCCAAGAACATGATCGTCCTGTTCGGCGGAGGGGACATGAGCACGCCGCAGGGGTGGTACCAGCTCGAGACCTTCGGCATGATGGCGCCGATCATCGTCATGGTGGTCACCATCGCCATAGGGGCAGGCGCTATCGCGGGCGAGGAGGCCAAGCGTACGATGGGACTCCTGCTCGCCAACCCGGTCAGCCGTTCGCGCGTGCTCGCCGAGAAGGCGTGGGCGATGGTGCTGTACGGCTCGCTCGTGGGCGTGGCGACGTTCGCCGGGGTCTGGCTGGGTTCAGTGGTCGGGGACCTGGGGATGGATGTGGGCAACATCGCGGCCACCTGCCTGCTGCTCACTCTGGTGGGACTCGCGGGGGGCGCTTTGGCCCTGGCGTTGGGCGCAGGCACGGGGCGCAAAGGCGTCGCGGTCTACGGAGCGGTCGGCGCGGCCTTGGGCCTGCACCTGCTGAACTCTCTTGGTGAGATGAACGGCGACATCTCGGGCCTACAGAAACTCTCTCCCTTCTACTACTACTTGAGCAGCGACCCGCTGAACAACGGGATGGATTGGGGTCATGCTGCCGTGCTGGCGGCGATATGCGTGCTGCTCGTCGCTTCCTCCTTCTGGTTGTTCCAGCGGCGAGACATCCGTGAGGGGGAGTGAGGGACGGGGAATCTCCTTTTTGAGAAGAAAGGAGTGCCGATGAGACGAGCTCTGTCTCTGCTGTGCGTCTTGACGTTCTTAGCAGTGATTTCCTGTACGGGTGCCGACATACAGGGGGACATCGAAGGAGTGAGCGTCGTGAAGATCGACGGAGCACTCTTTTCCAGCACATTTCTTTCAGAAGGATCGTTCGTGTTGACGGGGGTTCCGGGTTGTGCGGAGGCGCCTGTGGATGGCGGATACCTCACGTTGAGGGTCCCTGATTCGGTCGGCACCCTACCCATCCTTCACGAGGTGAAGGTCTCCATCGAGAAAGCGCCGACAAACGACTCATCGTATGGAGCAGCGCATGACTTCCGGGTACGCAGGACCGACGGTGAGCTCGTGATGGAGGAGCAGGCCGAAGACCTTGCCACATGCAGTGCTCCGTTGGATCTCGACGACTTCGTCGTGCCCGGTGCCACCCTCACTCCTGCTGACTCGACGTATGTATCCGTTCCTCCTGCAGAGGAGTCTTTGGAGCCGTGGCTGACCCTCGAGGACGACACCGGTGAGATATCGGGCTTTTGCGGGCCTGAGATGGATGCCTACTACGATGACGAGGACACTCTCGACCGCCTTGGACTGTTCGTATACGTGCCGGACGAGGCGTACGGTGTCGTCTACTATCACCTGCTTCCCATCGTCGTCGATGCAGACACCGACGTGGAGGACGGAGACGAGCACCTGGAATTCGCCGGTGAGGCCACGGCCCTCACGCAAGCACTCTCCGAGCGGGAGATGCACGTGCGCTTCAAGGTGGAAGGTGATGTCGCTCATGCCGGATCCATCGTCTTGGGCGAGGACCACGAGTCCTGTCCGTGGGAGACAGGAGGATAGTGCGCGATGGCTTGTTTTTCGCTTGCAGTCGCACAAAGCGAGAAGGGTGATCCGTGATGTCTTCTGATACCGC
>CAYWAF010000030.1:0-2970 GCA_964456355.1 uncultured Eubacteriales bacterium
TCCGTCTCGATGACCAACACGCCCTTGGCCATCCGGGTCGAGCACATCAGATACGGGCCATCGGAGTAGGTGACCTTGTAGAGCGCGAGCCCCGGGAAGCGCGTGGCCGACCACCATGTCGGCGAGAGGTCGCGAACCTCGACCTCGGTGATGGTGTCGTAGGGGATCGCGAAGTGGAGCAACACACCGTAACGGAGGACGAGTGCGTCAGGCGTCAGTTCGTACCGCATGAACGGGAAACTGGCCGCCAACGCGAACATCCAGAGAGCGATGAAGATGATGACGCCGTAGAGCAGTCGCACCGAGAAGGGGATCCGCTCCATCGAAGCCCCCTTCACTATCAAAAGCAGCACGCCGAGCATCAGCAGCCCGGTGCCGAGCAGCCATGTCCAACCCCAAGAGGACTTCGGCCGGAACGATTCGAGGACCGGCGGTGGTCCTGCATTTCCCACTCTTCTCCCCTTCCATCCGTTCCCACGCGTCTCGACACGAGCACACTATAGCGCAGGGGTTTCCCATCCACCCCAGACCCTCGGTCTCCGCCCGCGCTAGACCCGTACCGCCTCTTCCGTATATCTTTGCTCAGGTGCCACATACACGTTCGGAGTCCGCCGGAGACGAGGAGCGAGATGAGCGAGAGCGCGAACTACATCGACCTTGACCAAGCGTTCGGAGCCCCCAACTACCACCCCCTCCCTGTCGTCGTGGCACATGCCGAGGGAGCATGGGTCACCGACGTGGACGGACACCGCTACCTCGACCTCCTTTCCGCTTACTCCGCCCTCAACTTCGGTCACAGGCACCCCAAGCTCGCCGCAGCCGCACGCGACCAACTCGAACACGTCACTCTCGTGAGTCGTGCGGTGCACTCCGACCAGTTCGGCCCCTTCGTGAGCGGGCTCGCCGAGATGTGCGGCATGGAGATGGTCTTGCCGATGAACACGGGAGCCGAGGCCGTCGAGACCGCGATAAAGGTTGCCCGCAAGTGGGGCTACGACGTCAAGGGCGTGCCGGAGGGCGCAGCCAGGATCGTCGTCTGCGAGAACAACTTCCACGGCCGGACCACCACCATCGTGAGTTTCTCCTCCGACCCGGTGGCCAGGACGGGATTCGAGCCACATACGCCCGGTTTCATCACCGTGCCTTTCGGCGATGCGGATGCGCTCTCGGAAGCGCTGGCCGACCCGGATGTCGTGGCCTTCCTCTTCGAGCCCATCCAAGGAGAAGCCGGCGTGATAGTCCCGCCCGACGGCTACCTGCGGGACGTCCGCGACCTCTGCACCGAACACGGCGTCCTGATGATCGCCGACGAGATACAGTCAGGACTCGGCCGTGCGGGAGCCACCTTCGCCTGCGACAGAGAGGACGTCAAGCCGGACGTGTACTGCCTCGGCAAGGCTCTCGGCGGTGGCATAGTGCCACTTTCCGCCGTGGTCTCCAGCCGTGAGGTGTTGGGTGTGCTGACTCCCGGTACCCATGGCTCCACGTTCGGAGGCAACCCTCTGGCCTGCGCGATAGGCCTCGCGGTGATCGAGTTGGTGCGCAGCGGAGAGTATCAGGCGCGCTCGGCCGACCTCGGCGAGGAGATGCTCGAACGCCTGCGCTCCGAAACTCCTGCGTACGTACGCGAAGTGCGCGGAGCAGGCCTTTGGGCCGGCATCGAGATCGACGCCGAAGCAGGACCCGCTCGCAGATACAGCGAGAGACTGCTGAAAAAGACCCCCGGCCTCATCGTGAAGGACACGCAAGCCACCACGCTGCGACTCGCTCCCCCGTTGACCATCTCGAGCGAGGACTTGAACTGGGCTGTCGACATGCTCCTGGAGGTCCTGGCCGAGAAGGTCTGACGCGAGAGCGACCGCCTGCGACGAGACCTAACACCGATACGGCTCTTTGCGGAAGAAAAAAGCGGGTGGCACCCCTCGAGTGTCATCTACCTCCGCAGTCGCACGCACCAGCCCTTCGAGCGGCTCGTACATGACATGGGTGGGGTCGATGGTGTAGAAGCAAGCGCCTCCCTCTCTGCTCCAATCGAGCAGGCCGAGGTACGAGAGGATCTGTAGCTCCTTGTGCATCTGGCTCATGCCTGTCTTTGCCGTAGCACACAGTTGCCTGAGCCAGACACGGTCCTCCGGAGACTCGACCAGCAAACGGATCAGGACCGCTCTGGTCCTGGAGCCGAAAAGGTATTCCAACACGTTCTCAGGATGACGCATCGTGTCCACCGCCTTGTCCACGCTGTTCCGTCCGCACTACACGACTCTGACGAGAAGACGCGGCGGAGCGAGTACGCGACACGGGGTGTCGGGGCGCTCGATGAGGGTCTTGGAGGGGGACATGGAACCCTACGACATGGGTGTGCAACTGCTCCGTTCTACGGAGCGATCGCACATCATCCTCGTAGGAGTTCGGACACCCCCTCCGAAATGCCCTCCGGATGTCTCCCGACGAACGATATCGCCACGTTGCAGGCACCCGCCACCACATCGGATACGACAGATACCCGGATCCTAAGACCCACGAACGAACAGGGACTTACCGAGGTCTTACCACCTTCGAGCGACTCGTCGATCATCCCTGACGCACCAGCGGAGGAGTCGTGTCGAACTCCACAGCGCCCTCATACGCGGCTGCTGCCCTGAATATGGTCTCCTCGGCGAAATAATCCCCTATGACCTGCAAGCCCACCGGCAATCCGGTGTCCGCACCCAACCCGGTCGGGACACTGATGGCGCAGTTGCCCGCAAGGTTCACGGGCAGCGTGAATATGTCCGACAGATACATCTGCAGAGGGTCTTCGGACTTGTCGCCGATCTTGAAGGCAGTAGTGGGCGAGGTCGGCGTGACAAGCACGTCGAACCGCTCGAAAGCGGAGGCGAAGTCCTGCTTTATCAGAGTGCGCGCCTTCTGCGCCTGGCCGTAGTAGGCCTCGTAGTAGCCGGCAGACAGCGCATAGGTCCCCAACATCAC
>CAYWAF010000030.1:3070-16716 GCA_964456355.1 uncultured Eubacteriales bacterium
TCCATCTCGAGATGGTCGACGACCATCCCCACGCGCATGCCCTTCAGACCCTCGGTCGCCGCTTGGCCGACCGCCGAAAGGTAGTCGGGAACCGCTTCGACCGCACTGGTGGCATCCATGGGATCGGGTCCGGCTATCGCACTCAGAGCCAGCGCACACTCCTCGACCGTCTTGGCGAACGGCCCTATCTGATCCAGCGAGGACCCGAACGCCACTATCCCGTAGCGGGAGACCCGTCCGTAGGTGGGCTTGAGCGCCACCACGCCTGTGAGCGAACCCGGCTGGCGGATGGAACCGCCCGTGTCGGAGCCCAGCGACATGACGACCTCGCCGGCACTCACTGCAGCGGCACTCCCTCCGCTGGATCCGCCGGGGACCCGCTCGAGGTCCCAGGGGTTGTGAGTGGGCCCGTACGCCGAGTTCTCCGTGGAAGAACCGAACGCGAACTCGTCCATGTTGCACTTGCCCACCAGGACGGCACCCGCATCGAGCAGGCGCCGGGCGGCGGTGCAGTCGTAGACGCTCACATGGTCGCGCAGGATCTTCGAACCGGCCGTCGTGTTCGTGCCGACTATGTTCATGTTGTCCTTCAGACCCACCGGCACACCGGCCAGCGGCGGCAACAGGTCGTGTGGGTCTGCGCCCGACGAGCGTGCAGCAGCAACCTGCGAGTCGATCCGGTCGGCTGCCTCGAAAGCAATCTCCGGGGTCGACTGCAAGAACGCATGGACGTCACCGTCGACGGCCTCCATGCGTGCGAACGCCGCCTCGGCGACCTCGCGAGCAGAAAAAGCGCCGGATGCGATGCCTTCACGGACATGAGCGGCGGTCAATCTCGAAAGGTCGATGCCGCCGGAGGATCCCTTGGCAGCGCCGCTGCTGCCGGACACGGCATCGCTCACTGCTCGTCACCGCCAGGTCCGACTATCCGCGGGATCACGAATGCGCCGTCTTCGACCTCGGGGGCGTTCTTCAACGCGTCCGCCTGAGAGAGTCCGGGCCTGACCTCGTCGGCTCGCGTGACGTTGACGACATCGAGCGGGTGGGCCGTCGGCTCAACACCTTCGAGGTCCAACTGACGGATGGAGTCCACATGCTCGAGGATGGAGTTCAGGTCCTTGCCGAACCGCTCCACCTCTTCGTCGCTCAACTCCAGGCGAGCGAGCAACGCCACATGCCGCACCTCTTCTTCAGATATCGCCATCGCGTCGAAGCCCCTCTCCGTCCAAGTCGGAAGCGTCGGAACGAACGCCCACATGATACGGCAATATCCTACCGCACGAGATAGAAGGCCATAGCCACCGGAATCACGTTATACAGACTGTGTAACGCGATAGCGGGCCACAGGCTCTCCCGTTTGAGGGCCAGCCACCCTGCCGTGAAGCCGAGAGCGAAGGTGGGGATGAACAACCACGGGTTGAAGTGGTACCCGGCGAACAGCGCCGAAGAGATCGCCAGAGCCATCCACCTGCCCACTCGAGCATCGAACGCGGGCAAGAGGACCCCACGGAAGACCATCTCCTCGATGACGGGACCGACCAAGACCACCATCAACACCGCGAGCACGAGGCCCACCGAGCCGGGGCCGAAGACGTCCGTGAGGTTGGAGTTCCATCGCACCGGCGGGTCCCAGCCAAGTGCCTGGGCGCTCACGCCATAGATCCACGCGAAGAGTCGCATGGCCACGAGCAGCCCTGCGACCCACAACGCTGAGATGCCTTTCGACCTCCAGCTGCTGTCTGCCCAGCCCATGTGCACCGCATCGAGTAGTCCGACCCTGCGACGATGGGCCAGGAAGAGCAGCGCACTTATCTGGACCGTATAGAAGACGGCCAATGCGACCACACGCAACCAGACCAGGGCAGAGGGGCGCATCGAGTCCGCCCAGGCCGACGTGAGCACGGTGTCTTTGAGCATGAAGGCCACGAAGACCACTGCAAGGAGTGCGAACGCTTCCAGGAGCGTCCACCCGAAAGCACTGCCGACCCCGTCGCCTCCCGCGAGGGTCGCTTCAGCCGCAACGGCCTCCGGTCGGCTCTCCGCCGCCTTCTTCTTCCCCGGCTTCGCCCTACGTCTTGGAGCAGGACCTGTGCCTCGCTTGCGCGCAGGCTTGGAGCCGCTGCCTTCCCGACGTGTTATGGCTCCACGGTCACAGACCTCGATGCAACGCCCGCACTGGTCGCACGCCCGCCAGTCGACATAGATGTAAGACGGACCGACCTTGATCGCCCCTCGTTCACAGACCCGTTCGCAACGACCGCACCTGTCGCAGCGGTCAGGATCGAGTCTGAGTATCGTCTTCTGGCGTGGCATGACGGTATCGGACCCTACACCACCCCGAGCGCTTTGGCCAAGAACGCCAGCGCGAGAGCGGTGAGGTTGAAGACGGCATGGCACATGAACGACACCCAGAGCGAGCCCGTGTACTCGTAGAGCCATGCGAGGGCCACCCCGAGGATCGCGGTCGGCACCACCAACCACAACAGGTCCACATGTATGAGCCCGAACAATATCCCCGAAAGCACCATCGCCGACCTGACACCGTTGCGTGCGCGTAGCGCGGGGTACAGGATCCCACGGAACAGGACCTCTTCTGCCAACGGTCCCAAGAAGACGACCAGGAGCACGAGCAAAGTCACCCCCAGTGCATCGGAAGGCATCATCCTCGTGATGTCCAACTCCTGCGGCGGCTCGAACCCCGCCGATGAGACGAGCATGCCCCACCCGGTCGCGAGGATCCTCCCGCCTACTGCGACCGCCAGCGCGACCGCCACTCCCTCGGTCACGTCGAAACGGCGCAATCCTAACGCCTCCGAGGGTCTCCACTCTCTGTTCTGCATGTAGACCCAGACCAACGACAGGACGATCGCATACGGACTCAAGTAGAGGATGAAGTAGAGAAGCGTGCCTACATCTCCTTCAGGAATGGAGATGGACCCCGAACCGAGCACGTACCCCAGCCCGATGGCTATCGTCATGTTCAAGGCGATGAGCAGGAGCGCCACCCGTAGCGGCCACACATACTGCGGCTCTTGGGGCCCGAGTGACCCAGGCGCGGGGTTCGGGTACTCAGAGGAGGGACGCCCGGCGCGTTCTGGGCGTTCTGCACCTGCCGGACCTGCCGAGCCTGCCACACCTACCGGGCCCACCGGGTCCACGTGTCTCACTCCGACCCACCCGCAGGCATCTCGCCGGTCTCGATGATGCGGACGAGGTCGTCCTCGTGGAGGATGGGAACGCCCAGCTCCACGGCTTTGTCGTATTTCGAGCCGGGATCTTCGCCGACCACCACATACGAGGTCTTCTTGCTCACCGACCCCGAGACTTTCGCCCCCAACGCCTTGAGCTCGGCTGTCGCCTCGTCCCGCGTGTAACGCGACAGCGTGCCCGTCAGGACGAAGGTGAGCCCGGCAAGCGTCTGCGGACGCTTCTGTCGCATCTCCTCGGGAGAGAGCTCCATCTTCACGCCCGCTGCCTTCAGGCGCTCGACCAGAGCGCGGTTGGTCTCCCTGTCGAAGAAGTCCCGTACCGACTCGGCGATCTTAGGGCCTACTCCCTCCACCTCGGCCATCTGCTCCTCTGAGGCGTCCGCAAGCGCGTCGATCGAGCCGAAGGCGGAGGCCAGTTGCTCTGCCACGGTGGCGCCCACATGCCTTATCCCCAAGCCGAAGAGGACACGGGGCAACCCCCGAGACTTCGATGCCTCTATCTGGTCGAGTATCTTGGCAGCGACCGTCTCGCCCAAAGTGACCTTGGTGCCGTCCTTCTTCTCCCGTCCCATGTCGAGCGAGGCGAGTCCCTCCAAAGTCAGTCTGTAGAGGTCCGAGGGGTCTTCGACCAGTCCCTGCTCCTCCAGGCGGCTCATTATCTCCTCGCCGAGCCCCTCGATGTCCATCGCCCCGCGGCTCACCCAGTGCAGCAGTCTCTCGTGACGCTGCGCAGGACAGGCGGCGTTGATGCAGCGCAGCACGGCCTCGTCGTCCAGGCGCACCACGGGACTGCCGCAGCTCGGACAGGTCTTAGGCATGTGGAAGGGTCTTTCCGTGCCGTCGCGCAGACGCTCGACGGGGCCGACCACCTCGGGGATGACGTCTCCTGCCTTGCGCACGATGATCGTGTCGCCGATCAGGATGCCCTTGCGCTTTATCTCGTCCTCGTTGTGCAGAGTGGCACGCGATATCGTCGAGCCGGCCACCTTGACGGGGTCGAAGACCGCGAGCGGCGTGAGCGCGCCGGTCCTGCCCACCTGCACGATCACGTCGCGCAGGACGGTCGTCTTCTCCTCGGGGGGGAACTTGTACGCGATGGCCCAACGCGGCGCCTTGCTGGTGAAGCCCAACTCGTCCTGGAGAGCCAACTCGTCGACTTTCACCACGACGCCGTCGATCTCGTAGTCGAGCTCCTCGCGCTTGTCGAGGGCTCCCCTGCAGAACTCGCGCACGCCCTCCTCGTCCACGCAGACCTCCACATCGGGGTTCACGTGGAAACCGGCCACTTTCAGCCACTCCAACGTCTCGGAATGCCTCTCGAAGCCGAGCGAGCGCGCATCCACCACCTGGTAGATGAAGGTCGACAGGTCGCGCGAGGCCGTCACGGCCGGGTCCTTCTGGCGGAGGCTGCCGGCTGCCGCGTTGCGCGGATTGGCGAACGGCTCGTGTCCGGCCGCTTCCTGCTCTTGGTTGAGACGCTCGAAGGAAGAGCGTGGCATGTACACCTCGCCGCGTACTTCGATGGTGGGCCATCCTGCCTCGTCGCCACCCTCACCGGCCGCCTCGAACAGCGTGCCGCCGGTGAATCTGGAGCGTGCCTCGTCGCGGAGGCGCAAAGGCACGTCACGCACGGTGCGGATGTTCGCCGTCACGTTCTCGCCCACCCACCCGTCACCTCGAGTAGCGGCCACTGCAAGCACGCCGCCCTCATAACGCAACGCTATCGAGGAACCGTCTATCTTCAGTTCGCATACATACCTGCAAGGCCTGTCGCCTAGCGCATCGCGCATCCGGGCGAGCCACACGTCCAACTCGTCGAGGTCCATCGCGTTGTCGAGCGAGTACATGCGCTGGGCATGCCTGACCGGCTCGAACTGACCCACCGGAGCAGCTCCCACGCGTTGAGTGGGCGAATCGGGCGTCACGAGCTCGGGATAGGCCTCTTCAATCTCGATGAGTTCGCGCATCAGCGCATCGTATGCGCTGTCTGAGATCTCCGGGGAGTCCAGCACGTAGTAGAGGTAGTTGTGGTGGGAGATCTCCTCGCGCAGCGCCTCGGCCCGGGCAGCCGCTTTGTCGCGATCGGAGGGAACGGGCATCTGTGGCCTCAAGCCCCCTACTCTTCTTCCTTGAGCCTCTGGACGTGGACGTCACCGACGGCCCAGACCGTGGCCTCGGGGACGAACCGGTTCAAGCGCTCTGCCTCGTAGATCCACACATCGTCCATCCGGACCTCGAAGTAGACGCCTCCCTGTCCGGTGTGTGGGGTGACCGTGACCTCGTTCGCCAGATACGCCCTCAGCTCGGTCTCCACGTAGTACTTGAACACACGGGCCGCATCCCTGTACTCGTTGTAGAGCGCAAGCCGCTTCTCGGCCTCGAACATGTCCAGTTCGTCGATGCTGTCCATCGTCCCCCTCTTCCTCAGGCGGATGTCACCCGGGCGTCACGGGCAGGAGGTGTACGTTGCCCCAGGCTCCGAGATGTCCGTCGATCGTAGCCACCACTCCGAGTATGCCGAGGACACCGCGGGCCGCCTCGATCGCGGCATCTATGTCCTCGGGTTCCTTTATCCGGTTCGCGAGCCCTGTCGCCACCGCATCGGCCAGAGCGCCGTTACGGGCCATGACGCTGACGGCATCGGCATCGCCGAAGGAGGTCGAATGCCCGATACGACCGGAAGAGGTGCACACGGAGACGGGCATGAGTCCCGCAGGGATCCTCAGGCCCACGCCGGCTGCGCCCCGTTCGCCGGTCCATATCTGCACTATCCTGTCCTGCTCGCCCATCATGTACAGGTCGCCGCCGTTCTCGACGATGACCTCGCGCGACTCCTCGGAAAGTCCCCGAGCGACGTACTCGGCGACCGCTCCGGCGACCGCTGCCATGGGGCCGACGTTGGCCACCCTGGCGGCATCGGCCATGCGCCGCACGAGTGGCGGGGCGTCCTCCGGCAACTCCACCGGCGAGAAGGACTCGCCGAAGTACTCGTGGGTCCGTATGAACTCCTCGATCTCCCAGCGAGCCTGTGCGAGAAGGTCCCCTGCAAGGTCGCTGAGGTCTTTTTCTGCACAGACCTGCAGGTCGCTCTCCTTGAGGACCACTTCGAAGCAGACGAGGTCCCCAGGGTCGACGGCCCTGCGATATGTGCGCGGTTCGTAGGTCATGCCTCTATCTTCCCCACATGCACACGACCTAGCAAGGGGGTGTTTCCAAAGGGTGACAGAGGACATGCTGGGGTATCATCATCTTAAGAGGAGCCAGACCGAGAACCTCAGCCCATCGGGAAGGGGCTTGGATGCGGACGATCCTCGAGCTGTGCACCGCCATGGACGAACTGGCCCGAGACACCTACTCGGCGATGTCGGCTGCTTGCGACGATCCCGACCTCGAAGAAGTCTTCAAGCGCATGAGCGCAGACGAGTCCGAGCACATCTCCTGGTGGCTCGACCTCACGGAAGCATGGGACCAAGGACTCGTCCCTGACGTCGTCAACGACACCGAGGGTCTCGAACGCCACGTGCACAACCTCTTCCAGGAGATGCAGACCACGACGCCTGCCGACTTCTCGGAGGTCCCGATACGCACGATGCTCGAGATATCCGCCCGCATGGAGTTCTTCCTGCTAGACCCTGTCTTCGGAGAGTTGTTGGACCTCACGGAGCCGGGTGGGGCCAAGAAGCATCGTGAGGCATATGCCAGGCATCTGGAGCGCATCATCGGAGCCATCGAGATGTTCTACGGAAGCGGGGGCGACGACATGGCGCGCTTCCTGGCAAGGGTCTTGAGGCGTGCTTGGCGCGACAACCTCGCACTGGCCGCCTTCGCCACACGCGACCCGTTGACGGGTTTGTACAACCGCCGTGGATTGATGGCCCACCTGGAGCGTTGGCTCTCATGGGCGGGTCGCTACGACCGCCCGTTGGGGGTCCTACTGGTGGACGTCGACGATTTCCGCAGGATAAACGACACATACGGACACACGATCGGAGACATCGTGCTCAAGACGGTGGCAGACACGCTCACGGAGACCGTGCGCGGCTCCGACCTGGTGGCCAGATACGGCGGTGACGAGTTCGCCATCATCGCACCGGAGACCGACTCCGAAGAACTGTCCGCTCTGGCCGCCCGATTGGTGGAGGCAGCCGATGCCTCCTCCATGAACGACTGGGACGGAGCAGAGATACCCATCGGCGTGAGCGTGGGTGGGGCGGTAGCCACCAATCCAGGTGCCACGGACGCCAGAGCCGACGCTCTCCTGGCCACAGCGGACAGGAGCCTGTTCGCCGCGAAGCGCCACGGAAAAGGACGCGCGGGAGATATCCTCGCCTATCACCCTGCAGCGCCGGAAGAGGATTAAGCGTCCCCGCGCACCATCTCACCGGCATGGTAGGAGCTGCGCACGAACGGCGCACTCGCTACCGCGCAGAAACCCATCCTCTCGGCCTCCTCGCCCAACTCGGCGAACTCGGAGGGCTCGACGAAGCGCGACACCGGCAGATGGTCCGGGCTCGGGCGGAGGTATTGGCCCAGGGTGAGCATGGTGACGCCCGCCTCGCGCATGTCGGAGAGCACCTCCAGGACCTCCGAGCGCTCTTCCCCCAGCCCTAACATGAGACCGGATTTCGTGGGGACCTCGGCGACGGCACGACCCTCACGGACGGCTCGGACGGCAGCCTCCTTCGCCCGCTCGAGAACGGCCAGCGAGCGTCCGTAGTCCGCTGCCGGCCGCACCTCCGCATACAGGCGCGGCACCGTCTCCAGGTTGTGGTTGAAGACGTCCGGGCCTGCCTCCATCACGAGATCCACGCTCTCCATCCGGCCTGCGAAATCGCTGGTGAGCACCTCGATCGTGGAGCCGGGGAGCGTCTCGTGCAACGCCTCGACCACGGCGGCCATGTGTGCAGCCCCACCGTCAGGCAAGTCGTCACGGGTCACCATCGTCACGACCACGTGCTCGAGGCCCATGCGACGTGCCGCCTCGGCCACGTGTCCGGGCTCCTCGGGGTCAAGAGGAAGAGGCTCGCGGGTCTCCACGGCGCAGAAGCGACACGCTCGGGTGCACGCATCGCCCATGACCAGGAACGTGGCCGTCCCGGAGGAGAAGCACTCGCCTCTGTTGGGACATCTGGCTGAAGAGCAGACGGTGTTCAGATGCAGCTCGTCCAGAAGCTCGGTGACGGCCTCGACCTGCCCCGGAGTGGCCAGAGGCCGCTTCAGCCACCGCGGCATGCGTGCCACGGACTCATCGGCCCCGTGCTTGTATGTGCCTATATCCCGCACTTCGCAGCAGCATCGGCAGCGGCGAACTTGACGACCTCGGAGACGGTCGGATGCGCGTGGATGGAGTGCGCGATGTCTGCCACGGTCAGCCCGTTCGTCATGGCCACGGACACCTCGTGGATGATCTCGACAGCGTGCGGGCCGACGATCTGGCAGCCCAATATCTTCCCTGTGCCTTTCTCGGCGATCATCTGCACGAAGCCGCCGGCCTCGCCCTCGGCGAGCGCCTTGCCGTTGGCCGTGAACTTCGCGACCGCCTGAACGGCATCCAGGCCGCGTTCTTTGACCGAGTCGCGCGAAGAGCCGACCACGGCTATCTCGGGGAACGTATAGACGCATGCCGGGACGGTCTCCAGCGCGACGGTCTCCGTCGGCTCCTCACCGTTCAGCACCGCCACGGCGTTGCGGGCTGCAGCGATGCCTTCTTTCTCGGCCACGTGTGCGAGCATCATCCCGCCGATGAGGTCGCCTATGGCATAGACGCCCTCGATGTTGGTGCGGTAGAACTCGTCCACCTTCACCGCTGCGCGGTCCATCTCGATGCCCGCCTCCGGGTAGCCCATCTCCGCAGAGTTCGGCATGCGTCCCACGGCGCTCATCACTATGTCCGCCCGGAGCACCTTGCCGCTCCTGAGCGTAGCCTTCATGCGGCCGTCGTCGCGTTCCACCGTCTCCACGGCATCGCCCAGGAAGAACTCCACGCCCATGTCTTCCAGGGCGGCCTGAGCAGCCTTCACCACGCGACGGTCGTTGCCCGGAAGCACCTGCTCCATGAGTTCGACCACGGTCACCTTGCTCCCGAAGACCGCGTACGCGCAGGCGAACTCGAGTCCTATCACTCCACCGCCGATGATGACGATCTCGTCGGGGATCTCACGCAAAGCGACAGCGTCGTCGCTGGTCCAGACGCCCTCCATCGAGTGGTCTATGTTCGGCAATTTGAAGACGACCGAACCGGTCGCCAGGATGACCGCATCGTGCTCTATGCTCCTCGTCTCGCCGTCAGCGCCCTCGACGACCACCTTCTTCGGTCCGTCGAGACGGCCGACGCCTTCGACAACGTCCACCTTCAGACGCTTGGCTGTGGACTCGACCTGACCGACCAGCTCGTCCACCACCCCTTCCTTGCGGACACGGAGAGCGTCCAGGTCCACCGTCGCCGTCTCGGCCACGAGGCCGAACTCGCTGGCATGGCGAGTGTCGGCGACTATGTGTGCCGAACGCAGAATGGTCTTGGTGGGAATGCACCCGCGGTTCAGACAGGTGCCGCCCAGCCGGTCCTTCTCCACCAGAGTGACCTCGGCGCCCAGCCGTGCCGCCTCGAACGCCGCCTCATATCCCCCGGGACCACCGCCCAGCACCGTGATACGCATGTCGAGTCTCCCTCACAAGTCTTATCGCCCCAGCGGTACGGATAGTCCGCACATTCTAGCACCGCGGACGGCTCGGACTCAGCTCCTCAGTCCTGCCTCCTCGACTATCCTGGGCACCGCTTCGTCCATCCCCAGCGGCATGATGTGTATGCCGTGAGCGATCTCCTTCATCTCCCTCGCCTGCTCGATGGCGAGCCTGACGGACTCCTCTGCAGGGTCGGCGGCCGAACGTATGCGATCTGCGATCCCGTCCGGGACCATGAGTCCTGCCAGTCGCTCGTTGATGAAGTCGACCACCCGAGGGCTCCTGAGCAGCAGTATGCCTGCGATGACCTTCACGCCGGTGTCGGCAAGGTCTTCGACGGCGCGTGCGAGCTTGTCGATGTCGAAGACGGCCTGCGTCTGGAAGAAGACCGCGCCCGCCGCCACCTTGTGCCGCGCCCGCTCCAACTGCATCTCCCACGGCTCGGCCTCCGGGAAGAGCGCTGCCCCCACGAAGAAGTCGGTAGCGCCGGCGAGAGGCCGACCGAGCATGTCGTGCCCTTCGTTCATGCCCCTGACCAGCTCTATCAACTGGGTGGAATCCAGGTCGAAGACTCCCTTGGCCTGTGGGTGGTCCCCACCTCTCGGGTCGTCCCCGGTCACCACGAGCAGGTTCTCGAGCCCCATCGCCCATGCGGCGAGGAGGTCTGATTGCAGCGCCAAGCGGTTACGGTCGCGACATGTCTGCTGGAAGATCGGCTCGAAACCCGCTTCGAGGATGGCTTTGGACGCTCCGAGGCTCGCCATGTGCAGGGCCGCACCCTGGTTGTCGGTGACGTTCATCGCGTCACACACCTCACCGACCTTGCGTGCGGACTCCAACATCGCGGAAAGGTCCGTGCCCACCGGAGGCGCCACTTCAGCGGTGACGACGAACCCGCCCGCACTCAGCGTCTCTCGAAAACTACTCATCCTCACTCCTCTTGCCACGTCCAGCGCGAAGGTTGACCGATCCCGGCTTGAGTTTGACGCTGAAGTCCTTCGCGGGAAGGTATGACTTGGCTTTTCTGCCTTGCTCGGCCAGACGGCGCTGGATCCTCACGTGCGTGCACTCCCTGTCGGTGAGCACTTCGCACATGCCGTTCCACATGCCACCGCACGGCCCGTTGAGCAGGCCCTTCGGGCAGGTGGTGACGGGGCAGATCCCTCCCGTGGCGTCCAGGACGCACTCGCCGCACATCTGGCAACGCTCCTCGAAGACTCCGTGACGGATGACGTTGCCCAGGAACAGGGATTCCAGGCCGGGGAAGACCGGCTTTTGCACAGAGTCGGCGACGGTCTGCACTCCGGCCCCACAGGCCAGGACGAGTATCGCGTCGGCCGCCTCGATGCTCTCACGGTTCTTCCGGACGTCCAGGCGGGTGCTGCCCAGATGACAGGTCACCTCACCGACGACCCATCCGGTCACCTCGCGTCCCGCATCTTCCAACCGGGCCTTGGCTTGCAACACCTCCGGCTCGCCACCCGTTTTGGCGACCGTGGCACACTGCCCGCAACCGACGATGAAGACCTTGCGAGCGCCCACCTCGTCGAGGTCGCCCTCGATGCGCTCCCAATCCCTCGAACGTGTGATAATCATCGTGAACCACCCCGCGACTCGCCGACGGCCTTGCGGACCTCGTCCACGCAACCCGGAGCATCCGCCGAATAACCTGCACCGATGTCGGCCGCCCAGTCATCCGTGACGACCGCACCGCCGACGAGCACCGGCAGGCTGGGCAGGGACTCGGCCAATGCCTCCACGGTCTGTTTCATGGTCGGGAGCGTGGTGGTCATCAGGGCGGACAGACACACCGCATCCGCTCTCTCGGCTGCCGCGAGCACGTCTTCGACCGCGACGTCCACGCCCAGGTCGTCGACGTCGAAACCCTGGCTCTCGAGGAGCGAGATGCAGATGTCCTTGCCTATCGAGTGTATGTCGCCTTTCACCGTGGCGAACACGACCTTCCCGGCCGAATGGTCGTCGCTGTCCGGGATGTATGTCTTGACGCGAGCGACGGCCGACTTCATGGCGTCGGCAGCGACCATGAGCTGGGGCAGGAAGACCTCTCCTCTCCCGAACTTGTCGCCCAACTGCTGGATGGTCGGCGTGAGGATGTCGGCGATCACAGCCTCGGGCTGCACCCCCTCGCCTATGACCTTGTCGACCAGCGCAGGAGCGCCTTCGGCGTCACCGCGCACCACGGCTTCTGCAAGATCGTCCGCCCATGGGATGGACGTGGTGAGAAGACCCTCCTCGCCTTCTTCTGCAGCTTCTTTCGCGCCACTCGTGTCCTCTTGCGCCTCGGTGCCGACCAGCGATATCCAGCGCTTCGCCTCCTCGTCGACCCCCGACAGGACGTCGGTGGCGGCGATAGAGACCGTGACCTCGGCATCGGACGGGTTGAGGATGGCCGACTGCAACCCGGCTTGACGCGCCATCGCCAGGAAGGCGGCGTTCAGTGCCGACCTGCCGGGAAGGCCGTGACTCACGTTGCTCACGCCGAGGATGGTGGCGAGACCCCACTCCCGAGTCGCTACCTCCACCGCGCGCAACGTCTCCGTGGCAGCGTCCTTGTCGGTCGCTGCCGTCATCACCAGCATGTCTGCGACCAGGTCTGCATCCGTCAGACCGAATGTGTGGGCGGTCTTGCGGACTCGTTCCACTATGGCAAGACGGCCTTCGGCGGTATGAGGTATGCCGGAGTCGTCCAGTGCCAGCACCACGACCGCCGCTCCATACGTCTCTGCGACAGGCAGGATGGCCTCCATCGACTCTTCAGAGCCGTTGACGGAGTTTATGAGTGCACGGCCGGGATAGACGCGCAGCGCTGCTTCGAGCGCCTCCGGGTCCGTGTTGTCCAGCACGAGCGGAAGGTCGCTCATGCCGGCGAGCGCGAGCACCGCCATCGGCAGGACGGATACCTCGTCCACGCCAGGCGCGCCAACGTTCACGTCCAAGGCGTCAGCACCCGCCTCCTCCTGCTCGGCAGCCAAAGACCTCACGAGGGTCATGGATCCTTCTTTGAGGGTCTTGGCCAACTCGGGCTTGCCGGTCGGGTTGATGCGCTCCCCCACCAGTACGAAGGGAAGCCCGCGTCCTATGCGTGCGATGCCTCGAGGGCCGGCCAGGACGACACCGGAAAGCCCCGTCCTCCTGCTCACGACGTCCTTTCGCTTGGCGGAAGCGACTATCGCAGCGGTGAACGACGGTGTCGACCCGCAACACGAGCCGACGAGCGAGGCGCCGGCGTCCACGAAGCGCGCAGCGTGCTCGCCCATCTCTTCCGCCGTTCCGGGGAAGACGGTCTCGCCGTCGACCATCTTAGGAAGGCCGGCGTTGGGCTGCACTATGACGGGAAGGGCCGTCGCATCGGCCATCTGCCCCACGAGGGGCAGCATCTGCTGTGGGCCGAGCCCGCAGTTCATGCCGACGACCTCGGCGCCTGCCGCCTCCAGTATCACGGCTGCCGTGGCCGGGTCCGTGCCCGACAGGTCCATCCGCCCGCCCATGCCGAACGTCACGCTGGCGATGACGGGGAGGTCGCACACGGAGCGGGCCGCAAGGACGGCGCATCTGGCCTCCGCGATGTCGGTCATCGTCTCTATGATGATCGCGTCTGCGCCCGCGGAAGCGAGTATGGAGGCCTGCTCTGCAAAGACCTCGAACAGATACTCGAACTCAGTCTCGCCCAAGGGCTCCAAGACGAGTCCCGTCGGACCTACGTCTCCCAGAACGTATGTCGCGCCTGCCTTGCGA
>CAYWAF010000031.1:0-13728 GCA_964456355.1 uncultured Eubacteriales bacterium
TCCAAGACATCGAAGGGGCTCAGCTCCAAGTAGCTCACCCGTCCCGCCAGCGTCTCACCGGACTGCTTGAGCATCTCCAGAGAGGCCGAGCCCAATAGCAGATAAAGCCCTGCACGACGGCTAGAACGTCGAGCGCGGTCTATAAGACCGCGGAGTGCCGGGAAGATCTGAGGCGCACGATGGATCTCGTCCAGGATGACCAGTCGATCCAGGCGGTCAGCGAGATAGAGCTCTGGCTCGCTCAGCCGGGCCAAGTCCGCCTCTGACTCCAGATCCAGATAGACAGCTTCCTGCTCTCGGGCGATCTCAAGCGCTAAGGTGGTCTTGCCTGTCTGACGTGGCCCTAAAAGCACGACAGCGGGGACTTCACGTAGCCGTTGCTGCAGGACAGATATGAGGCGTCTCTCAATCATCCTTGTAATCATGGAGTATGCCTCCTTGATTTGCAAGGATATAAAATGTCCCCTTTACAGTTGAACGCCATACGAGCAGCGCCTCTTGATGGTTCGGTTCGGAAGATGCGGGGACCAGCGGCACAGACGACCTATCTGTATTCCCCATGCGCGCTGTTGTCATGGAATCCGGCTTATCGATGGGCAGCAGCCGACACCTCTGTGTAGACGACGCATCTCGTAGTCTTGTAGGAATGCCTGACTGCAGTCAGTACAAGTGATATCTCGCATCACGGAGTCCCGCCTCGATGCGGATCGCAAGCATGTGTTCGTCAGACACCTTGCTACGGCGGTGAGACATGCCGCGTCATCTGGTGGGCCCGGCTGGATTCGAACCAGCGACCTCACGGTTATCAGCCGTGCGCTCTAACCGACTGAGCTACGGGCCCTTCAAGCGAAACGACTCGTACCATATCCCACGCCCCTGGGAGCGTCAAGGAACGCACGCGCCTGCTGCGCCCCTGTTCAGGCAGGAAGAAGACGTACCTGCACGCGACGGCTCCTCGGCCCGTCGAACTCGCAGAAGAACACCCCTTGCCAGGCGCCGAGCGCAAGCCGCCCGCCTTGCACCGGCACGAGTGCCGAAGAGCCCATCAGCGACGCCTTCACGTGGGCGTCCGCGTTGCCCTCGCGATGTCTGTAGCCCGCGCCATGCGGCACGAGCCGACCGAGCGCCTCGACGATGTCGTGTGCCACGTCCGGGTCGGCACTCTCGTTGACGGTCACGCCGGCAGTGGTATGGGGGCAGTAGACGACCGCCACGCCTTCGCTCACTCCGCTGCGCGAGACCGCATCGGCGACCTCGGCGGTGATGTCGACGAGTTGCTCCCGCTGCGTCGTGCGTATCCCGAACTCCTCCATCACGCCTCCATCGCACCGGCTGATTGCATCCCGTATCATAGTGGAAGGTATACCTCACGAGCGATAGTGACCCGCAAACGAAGGAGGTGTCGGAATGGTACCCGTTCGGATAGCCTCGCTCAGCATCGATGCGGTCTCCAACCAGCCCGTCATCATCCTCAGGCCGACCGCTGACGAACCGGGCAAGGGGCGCTTGGTCCCCATATGGATAGGTCACCCCGAGGCGAGCGCCATCCTGCTCGCACTGCAAGGGATGGAGCCGCCGCGCCCGATGACCCATGACCTGCTGAAAGGTGTCCTCGACTCCGTGGACACCATACTCGACCGGGTCGAGATCACGCGCCTGGAGGAGGGTACCTTCTACGCCGCCCTCATCCTCCGCGGTGAAGAGCGCACCATCGTGGTGGACGCCCGGCCTTCGGACTCCATAGCCTTGGCCGTGAGGACGCACTCCCCCATCTACGTGGCCGAAGAGGTCTTGGAGACGGCCGGCATACCCGAGCCCGAGCAGACCGAGGGCTTGAGTGAGGAAGAAGAGCTGGAGCGGTTCCGCGAGTTCCTGGAGAACGTCGACCCTAGCGATTTCCAGGCTCAGTGACCGTCTCCCCGATCACTGTCTGAGCGATAAGCCCACTCTTGCCGAGCAGCGTGACAGCCACGCTGGCTGCGGCGACCCCGGCCATCCCTGCCCACAACTGTGCTGCGAGGACGTAGAGTGGCACGACTGGCGAGAGTCCGGCAGCGAGCGAGCCATCGGCTGATGCAGCCAGGATGGAGCCCACCGAAGCCAAAGCGATCCCGCCTGCCCATGCAGCACCCGTCGCCAGGGCCACCGCCGTGCGACTGGCCTCCCGACGGGTCGCACCTCTCCTCATCCGCATGAAGACCAGCGCGATGGCGACGACCGCCCCGATGACCGGGGGACCGAGCCACGTGGCTATGTGGAGCGCCGTCATCTCCCGCCGCCTATTCGTAACGCAAGGCCTCGATGGGATCGAGGCGTGAGGCGCGATAGGCCGGGTAGACACCGAAGAAGATGCCCACCGCGGCCGAGAAGATGAATGCCAGCGCCACTGCCCATAGGGTGACCTCCGTCGGCAACAGCTTCTGCAACGCCTGGGACCCGAGCCAGCCGAGTCCTACTCCGATGGCCCCGCCCGCTACGGAGAGTACCACGGCCTCGATGACGAACTGGCTGAGGATGTCGTACGTCTTGGCTCCGACCGCTTTCCTGATGCCTATCTCGCGCGTGCGCTCACTCACGCTCACGAGCATTATGTTCATGATGCCGATACCGCCCACCAGCAGCGAGATCGCCGCTATGCCCGCCAACATCACGGTGAGAGTCCCAAGAAGCTCGTTGAGGAGCCCGAGGGTCTGCTCCTGCGTGAAGGTCGTGAACTCCTCGCCGAACGAGGGCGCCAAGATGTGCTCTATCCGCTTCTGCACGGCATCTATCTCGTCGGGGTCGGCCGCTTTGACGACGATCATCTGGATGTCCGTCGTGTCGAGTAAGCGCTGCGCCGTGGTGATCGGCATGAAGACCTGGTTGTCCTGGTCGCCCGTGAGCGAGCCGCCCTGGGGTTCCATGTATCCGATCACAGTGAACTTCTGCCCGTTGATGTCGATCGTCTTCCCGATGGGGTCGGTGTTGGGGAACAACTCCTCCACGACCGTCGAGCCCAGCTCCACCACCTTCGATGCAGCGTTGACCTCGCTGCGGCGATAGGCCCGGCCGGCAGCACGGTCCCCTGAGAAGACCTCGCTCCCGTTCTCGTTGGCCGCAGCGACCGTGGTGCGCATCGTCCTGTTGCCGACCCGCAGCGTCGCAGAGCCCTGCACCACCGGGACCACCAGGTGGTCGGGTCCGAGCCTGCGTTGGAGCATGTCGGCATCGGCGAGCGTGAACTGCTTGGCAACGGCGTGCGCGCCGCCGCTGCCGGGTCCGCCCTCCAGATCTCCCGGGAACACGAAGATGAGGTTGGAGCCGAGCCCTTCTATCTGGGAGGTTATCTCTCCTTGGACGCCCGTCCCTATCGCCACGAGCAGGATCACAGCAGCGACGCCGATGATGACACCGAGCATCGTGAGCGCGCTGCGCACCTTGTTGGCGTTCAGGGCCTTGATGGCTATGCGGAAGCTCTCTACCAGGTTCACGGCTCGTCCACCTCGTCCGATGCCGAGATCTCCTCTTCGGCGATAGTGCGCTCGACAACGTCCTCGTCGAACTCCACGAGCCCGTCTTTGAGGTGGATGATGCGCTCAGAGTGTCGGGCGACGTCCGGGTCGTGGGTGACCACCACGACCGTTATCCCATGCTGGTTGAGGCCCTGCAGGATGGCCATGACCTCCACTCCCGAGCGGGAGTCGAGGTTCCCCGTAGGCTCGTCGGCCAGCACTATGCTCGGCTGGGTCACAAGGGCCCTGGCGATAGCCACCCTTTGCTGCTGTCCTCCGGAAAGCTGGGTGGGCAGATGCTTGAGCCGGTCACCGAGCCCCACCGCCTCGAGCGCTTCACGCGCCCGGCGCGTCCTCTTACCTCCGGGCATGCCGGAGTAGATGAGAGGCAGCTCCACGTTGGCGAGAGCGCTCATGCGCGGCAGGAGGTTGAAGGACTGGAAGACGAAGCCTATCCGCTGGTTCCTTGTCGCGGCAAGCTCGTTGGGCGACATCTTCGAGACCTCTATGCCGTCGACCGTGACCGAGCCCTTCGTCGGCTTGTCCAGGAGACCGATGATGTGCATGAGCGTGGATTTCCCCGAGCCGGAGGGCCCCATGATCGAGACCATCTGTCCTTCACACACCTGTAGGTCCACGCCTCTCAGGGCATGCACCTCCACGCCGTCCAGCTCGTAGACCTTCGTCACGCCGGAGGCCTCGAGAACGGTCCGCTCGCATCCGCGCTCGTCGTCTTTTGCGACTGTATGTTCCTCGGTAGCCATCTGCCCTACTCGCTCGGGATCACGGCCATGCCGTCGACGAGCTCCACCGGCCCGGAGAGAGCCACCGTGTCCCCTTCCTCGACCCCGGAGACCACCTCGACCGTGGTCTCTGTGAGCGTGCCCACCTTGACCTCGGTGCGAGCAAGGGTCCCGTTCTCCACCAGATAGACGTATGAGGTGCCCCCTTCGTCGAAGAGCGCTTCGACAGGGATGGTGAGGACGTTCGGGACCGAACTGACCTCGATCTCCACGTCACCTTTCATCCCTATGAGAAGACCCTCCGCCGCGTCGTCGTCCAGTTGCATGTAGACAGGGAACACCGTGCCTCCTGTCGCAGTCTGCCTCGCTGCGGGGGCTATCCGGGAGATCTCCGTCGTGATCGTGTCTGCAGGATACGCATCGAGCGAGACCATGGCCGTCATGCCCTCAGTGACCCTTCCGATATCCACCTCGTCGACCTCGGCCACGAAGGTCAGGCCGTCGAGGTCCACCACTGTGAACGGAGGAGATTGCGGGGCGACCGCTGCGCCCGGGGCGGGCTCAGGGGTCGTGCCGTCTGCGCCCGGGGTCCCGGTCGGGTTGAAGAACACCGTCCCGTCGATGGGCGCTCTCATGGTCGCATCGGCCAGGTTCTCCTGTGCTGTCGCAAGCGCCTCACGCGCTTGGTCCACCGAGGCCTGTGCGGCCCGGCGCTCTGCCGAAAGGTCCGTGCTTTCCAGCTTGTACTGTGCGGCACGAGCGGAAAGGTATGCCGAATAGGCCTGATCGGCTGCCGCTTCTGCCTGCGCGCGCGCAGAGGAGTCGTCGTATGCTCGCAGCTTGTCCTCGGCAGACTTCGTTTGGTAATAAGCCGCTTCGGCCTGTTCCATCGCCACCTCTGCCGCAGCGAGTTCGGCCTCGAGTTCGGGCGTCGGCGACATGCTGCTCTCCCACGTGAAGTAGAGTTGCTCGTACTTCGCCTCTGCGAGTTTCCAGCTGTCGTAGGCGGCATCCGTGGCAGCCGCGGCCGCAGCCAGATCGGCATCGGAGGGTGCCTGCTCATCAACGGCATCGACACCTTCGAGTGCTGCCTGATAGGAAGCCCACGCTGCATCCGTTCCTGCTCGAGCAGCAGCCAGGTCGCTGCTAGATGGTTCCTGCTTGTCTGCCGCTGCCAGCTGGGACTCTGCCGCTGCCAGCGCCGCCTCCGCTTGTGAGACGGCCGCTTCCAACGGTGTCGTATCCATGCAGGCCAGGATGTCGCCGGCCTTCACTTCGTCGCCGTCCTCGACCTCGACCGTGAGCAGGGTCCCCGTGGTCGGCGGATAGACGTCTGCGCGCACCCCGGACTCCAGCTGTCCTGATGCCGTGACCGTGACGGAGAGATCTTCCTTCTGGACCTTAGCGACCTCGACCTCGACCCCGCCCTTGCCTCCGGCGAAGGCGATCGTTGCTGCGACTCCTGCGACCAGCACCAGTGCGAGTACCGCGATGATGACCTTGGTCTTGCGCGACACGGCTCCTCCTCATCTCGGTGCGCAGGCCTTGCTCCCTGCGCCATCGTTCACCATCAAGCCCCTTCGTCAGGGTAAATCATCCCGAGGATCTCCTCGGGAGCATGCAGCACGTACTCGGGTCTTTCACGAAGGAGGGTCTCTTCGTCGAAAACCCCCCACGTCACCGCGACAGAAAAGGTTCCGGCCGCCTTCGCAGCGCGGATGTCGAACGGGCTGTCGCCCAGATACACGGTGTTCTCCGCATAGACGCCAAGCCTCTCTGCGGCATGGAGGATGGGTTGCGGCTCCGGCTTGTGGGAGACGGTGTCATCCGCACACACCACGACATCGAAGTAGGGCAGCATGCCGAAGCGCTCCAACCCCCGCAGGGCCACCCGCTTGCTTTTGGAGGTGACCACTCCCATCGGAAGGTCGTGCTCGCGGATGTCTTGCAGCACCGTCTTGATGCCAGGATACTCGGCCACCAGTTCGTCATGGACCTTGTCGTTGTGCTCGCGGTAGACACGCACCAACTCATCGGCATGCTCTTCCGAGAAGGCCTTCATCTGCTCGTCCAGAGGAAGTCCCACGCCTGCCATCAGGACGGCATCGGAGATCTCTTCTCCCAAGACCGAGCGAGTGGTGTGGCGCATCGAGGCACGGATGAGTGCCACCGTGTCGACCAGCGTGCCGTCGAGATCGAAAAAGACGGCCTGGATGTCGCTTGGCTTATTCGTCCTCTCCAACGCCTTCGAACTCTTCTGCTGCAAGCTCTTCGGCCTGCGCTTCCCGGTCGTCTTGCGGCACGGTGCTCTGCCCTTCCTCCACGACCAGCGTCTCCTGCCCCTCCGGGACGTTCTTGCGCTTGCGCTTCTTGCGAGAGGCCACCCGGGCTATCGCAGAGACCCTGTCCGTGTCGCTCACGTTCATCACTTTGACGCCCTGCGTGGCGCGACCCAGTTTGGAGATGTCTGTCGCTTTCACTCGGATGACGACGCCCTCCTCGGAGATGAGCATCAACTCCTGCCCCGGCTGGACGATCTTCATGCCGGCGAGAAGGCCCTTCTTCTCCGTCAGCTTGATGGTGTTGACGCCCATGCCTCCCCGCTTCTGCAGCGGGTAGTCGGCGGTCGGCGTGCGCTTGCCGTAACCGCGCTCGGTCACCACGAACAGCTCGCTGTCCTCGGGCGCGATCTCCAGCCCTAAGACGGCCTCGCCTTCCTTCACGTTCATGCCCTTGACGCCCATCGTGTCACGCCCCATCGGGCGTGCATCCGACTCGTCCCAGCGGATGGCCTTGCCGGCAGTCGAGACCATCATCACCTTCTGCCCCTCCTTGACGCGACGCACGGCTATCAGCTCGTCGCCCTCGCGCAATTTGATGGCGATGATGCCGTCGCGCCTGGAGCGGTCGTAGGCCTGCATGGCGGTCTTCTTCACAAGCCCGCCCTTGGTGGCGAAAAGCAGATATTCGTCGGGCGCGAAATTGTTGGTCGTGATGACTGCGGCTATCTTCTCGTCCTGCTCGAACGGCAGCAGGTTCACCACGGCCGTTCCGCGAGCATGACGGCTCCCGACGGGCAGCTCGTGGACCTTGAGTCGGTAGACCTTGCCCTTGTTGGAGAAGAAGAGCACGTAGTCGTGGGTGGACGCGACGAAGAGATGCTCGACGAAGTCGCTCTCCTTCAGGTTGACCCCCGACTTGCCTTTGCCGCCCCGCTTCTGCTGGCGGTAGGTGGCCACGGGCAGGCGCTTGACGTAGCCGGCCTTGGTGATGGTGACGACCATGTCCTCTTCGGCGATGAGGTCCTCGACGTCGAGGTCCTTGGCGGTCCCGGATATCTCGGTGCGTCGCTCGTCGGCGAACTTCTCTCGTATCGCAGCGAGTTCTTCCTTGATGATCTTGAGGACGAGCTTGATGTCACCCAGGACCTTCTTGTACCAGGCGATCTTCTTCTTGAGTTCGGCTAACTCGTCTTCTATCTTGTGACGCTCAAGGCCCGTCAGCCTCCTCAGACGCATCTCGAGTATCGCGTCGGTCTGCGCTTCGGAGAGGGCGAATCTCTCGATCAGACGCTTCTTCGCCTCGACGTCATCTTCGCTCGACTTGATGATCTGGATGACCTCGTCGATGTTGTCGAGGGCGATTATGTAGCCCTCGAGTATGTGGGCGCGCTCTTCGGCTTTGCGCAGCTCGTACTCCGTGCGCCGCCTGATCACTTCCTTCTGGTGCTCGATGTAGTGAGCCAGCATCTCCTTGAGTGTCAGGGTGCGCGGCACACCGTCGACCAGGGCGAGCATGTTGACGCCGAAGCCCGTCTGCAGCGGTGTGTGCTTGTAGAGTTTGTTGAGGACCACCTGGGGTACCGCTGTGGTCTTGAGCTCTATCACGATGCGCATGCCCTTGCGGTCCGACTCGTCGCGCAGGTCCGATATCTCGGTGAGTTTCTTCTCGCGTACCAGGTCGGCGATCTTGGTGACGAGTTTGGATTTGTTGACCGTGTACGGGATCTCCGTGATGACTATCCTGGTCCGCCCCGTCGAGGTCTGCTCGATGTGCGCCTTGCCGCGCACCTTCAGCGAGCCACGACCCGTCGAGTAGGCGTTGTGGATCCCGTCGCGTCCCATGATGGCTCCGCCGGTCGGGAAGTCCGGGCCCGGCAGCACCTTCATGAGTTGCTCGACCGTGGTCTCGGGATCGTCTATAAGCATCGTGACCGCGTCTATGGTCTCGCCGAGGTTGTGCGGAGGGATGTTGGTGGCCATCCCCACCGCTATGCCCGAACTACCGTTGACGAGCAGGTTCGGGAAGCGACTCGGGAGTACCAGAGGCTCTTCGAGGGACTCGTCGTAGTTGGGGCCGAAGTCCACCGTCTCCTTGTCGAGGTCTTTGAGCAGCTCAACGGCGATCTTCTCGAGGCGGGCCTCGGTATAGCGCATAGCCGCCGGCGAGTCACCGTCGATCGAGCCGAAGTTGCCGTGCCCGTCTATCAACGGTGCCCTCATCGCGAACGGCTGGGCCATGCGCACCATCGTGTCGTAGACCGCTGCGTCCCCGTGGGGGTGGTATTTGCCGATGACCTCTCCGACCGTCCAGGCGGATTTCTTGTAAGGCCTGCCTGGCGTGAGCCCGGACTCGTTCATCGCATAGAGGATCCGGCGGTGGACGGGCTTCAGCCCATCGCGTACATCCGGGAGAGCGCGGGCCACGATCACGCTCATGGAGTACTCGAGGAACGAGTTCCTCAGTTCGTCCTCTATATCGACTTGAAGGACGGTCGTCCCGTCCGGAGTGATGTGATCGACCACTATCAGGCTCCTCGCTGTCGAAGACTACGCTGTATCGTCCATGCCGCCATGGCGATGAATCCTATCCCGAAGAACAACAATATACCCGCGCCCATCTGCCCGAGGCTGGCTCCTTGCGTTGCCCTGAATGCGACTATCCCCCAGACCATGAAAATCGCGCCGATCACCGCCATGAAGATGCTGGCGATCGTCCCGGCCACCCAAAGGCCTTTGACCGGAGAGGGCTCCTCTGCCTGAAGGATGACCATCATCTGATCTATGTCGAGGGCCTCTTTCTCGCTCTCTTCCTCGTCCTCTTTCCTGCCTTCGTCTCGCGCGCCTCCGTTTGCCGCTCTCGGTCGAGCAGATGCCTTCTCTTCGGCCACCCTTTCGGCTTCGGCCTGGGCCTTCTCCGTCTCGCGTTCGGCCCTCTCTCGGGTCTCCTCGGCCTCGCGTTCTGCCGCTGCTTGCGCTTCTTCCTCGGCCTTCTTCTTGGCCAACTGCTCGAACTGCTCCCTCTCCCAGGGAGGCGGCTCGAACCGTCTGGGCTCCTTGCGCCGTGGCGTCTCGTCCATGCCGCACGCTCGCTTCGCCTAGATGTCCAAGAACCTCACGTCGCGCGCTCTGCGCTGGATGAACTCCTTGCGCGGCTCGACGTTGTCCCCCATCAGGTCCATGAACGCCTTCTCCGCTGCAGCCGCATCGTCCAGCGTCACTCGCAGGAGGGTCCGGCTGGAGGGGTCCATCGTGGTCTCCCACAGCTGCTCCGGGTTCATCTCGCCAAGGCCCTTGTAGCGCTGGATGTTGTACTTCTTGTCCTCAGGGATCCTGGCGAGGGCCTGCTGGAGCTGCTTGTCGCTGTACGCGTACTCATGCTTGCGCCCTTGGCTGATCTTGTAGAGAGGAGGCTGGGCGATGTAGATGAAGCCTCTCTCGATCATCTCCTTCATGTAGCGGTAGAAGAACGTGAGTATCAGGCAGCGGATGTGTGCACCGTCCACGTCTGCATCCGTCATGATGATGGCCTTGTGATAGCGCGCCTGCTCTATGTCGAAGTCCTCGGCCACACCGGTCCCGAGAGCGGTGATCATCGCCTGGATCTCGTCAGAGTTCAGCGCCTTGTTTATGCCCGCCTTCTCGACGTTGAGGATCTTGCCCTTCAGCGGGAGGATGGCCTGGAACGAGCGGTCCCTGGCCTGCTTGGCCGAACCGCCCGCAGAGTCTCCCTCCACGAGGAATATCTCTGTGACCTCCGGCTCCTTTATCGAGCAGTCGGCCAGTTTCCCGGGAAGGGTCGAGCTCTCGAGCAGCCCTTTTCGGCGCGTGAGTTCCCTCGCCTTCCGCGCAGCGGCCCTGGCTTTGGCTGCCTGTGCGGCCTTGTTGACGATCTGGCGTGCCGGGCGAGGGTGTTCCTCCAGATACTCGGCTAAGTGCTGCATCACCGTGGACTGCACGAACCCGCGCATCTCCGTGTTGCCGAGTTTGGTCTTGGTCTGTCCCTCGAACTGAGGGTCTTTGAGTTTCACGGAGACCACAGCGGCGAGGCCTTCGCGGATGTCTTCGCCTGAGAGATTGGCGTCTTTGTCCTTGAGTATGTTCTGGCGGCGCGCGTAGTCGTTGATGGTTCTGGTCAGTGCGTTCTTGAATCCCTCAAGGTGCGTGCCCCCCTCGTGCGTGTTTATGTTGTTCGCGAAAGCGAGGACGGACTCTGAAAAGCCGGAATTCCATTGCATCGCCACCTCCAAGACGCCCTCCTCGGCTTCGGCCTCGAAGTAGATGGGCTTCTTGTTGATGGTCTCTTTACCCTCGTTGATGTATTTCACGAAGTCCACGATGCCGCCGGCGTAACGGAACTCCTCTCGCCGTGGCTCGAGCTCTCTCTCGTCGATGAGGACGATCTTGAGGTTGCGATTGAGGAAAGCCGTCTCCCTCATGCGGGCTGCGAGGATGTCGTAGTCGAACTTCACCGTCTCGAAGATCTCCGGATCAGGCCAGAACGTGACCTTGGTCCCTGTCGCCTTCGAGCGGCCCTTCGCTTCCAACTTGCCGACCGGCTTGCCGTACTCGTAGGCCTGGAACCATATCTTGCCGTCTCTCTTCACTTCCACTTCGAGGCGGCGGGACAGAGCGTTGACGACCGACACACCCACGCCATGCAGTCCGCCCGAGACCTTGTAGCCCTCTCCCCCGAACTTGCCGCCGGCGTGCAGGACCGTCATCACGACCTCCACCGCCGGCTTCCTGTGCTTGGGGACGTTGTCGACCGGTATGCCTCGGCCGTTGTCCACGACGGTTATCGAGTCATCTGCGCCTATCGTTATCTCGATGGAGGTGCATGCGCCGGCGAGCGCTTCGTCAACGGAGTTGTCCACCACTTCATAGACCAGATGGTGAAGTCCTTTCGGCCCGGTGGAGCCGATGTACATGCTCGGGCGCTTGCGGACCGCCTCGAGCCCCTCTAAGACCTGGATGTCTTTGCCGGAATACGTCCCTTTGGGCACAACAACTCCTTCATGTGATCGCGTGGCGGGCCGGGAGATAAGGCGCTTGGAGCCGGAACCACAATCCCTCGTGGTCTACCCCTGTATTTTATCACAATATATTGGGTAAAGGGCCTGTTTTCGCCCTTCGGAAGCCCTATGCCTCGCCCTGAGGGGATTTGGCGGCCCGGATACCCTTTTTCCACTCCAAGTCGCGTGTGGCCGCTCTGATGGCAGCCTGGCGAAGACCCTCGTCTTCTACGCCTCCGAACATCTCTTCCAGCCGGACTTTCTCCTCTTCCGTCAACGGCACGGGAGTGACCTCGGCATCCTCATGCGGCTCGGTCGTCTTGCTCGCCCCATTCTTGAAAGAGGCCTCCCCTTCTACGGCACGTGAAGCATTGAAGCGTATCGATGTCACCGTGGTCTCACCCAATGCTTCATTGAGTCTTTCCAGAAGACCTCCACTCATCGCGCTCAACTCGGTGGCCCATGTCGGTGAGTCCGTTCTCACGAGCAGCTCACCGTTACGGACCCCCACGACATGAGTGTGCTTCGCGATCTTCTCGCCGACCACTTCCTCCCAAGCGGAGAGCGCGGCGGCTTGGACGGGGAGGTCGTTTCCTCCGAGCCTTTGGAGCATATCCTTCAAACCGTCGCCCAGTCTGGTCGACTCCCCGCCGTCCTTCATTCCCCCACCTTTATCACAGTGGCATCGGCCAAGATCTCGTCCGTGAAGTAATGGGTGCCTGTGGCTGTGATGACCGTTTGGGCCCATTCTCCGACGAACCTGGTCAGATGAGACCTTCTACTCTCGTCCAACTCGGACATGACGTCGTCGAGCAGGAGGACCGGCGGGGAGGATGCCAGCTCCTTGATGGCGTCCACCTCGGCCAACTTCATGGAAAGGGCGATCGTGCGTTGTTGTCCTTGGGAGGCCAGGGTCCTGGCTTCGTGCCCCTCTATGGAGAAGACCACGTCATCTCGATGAGGCCCGACCAGCGTCACTCCTCTGGCTCTCTCCTCGGCTTC
The DNA here is from genome assembly GCA_964456355.1 of uncultured Eubacteriales bacterium. Taxonomy (GTDB): domain Bacteria; phylum Actinomycetota; class Coriobacteriia; order Anaerosomatales; family CAYWAF01; genus CAYWAF01. The sequence goes on from CAYWAF010000031.1 coordinate 12,531, forward strand.
GACTCGCGAGAGTGCGGCAAGCAACTTCTCGCGTATAGGCTCACTTTCTTGCAAGGGGTCGGGCGGAAGCGGCCCTTCACCCCATGAGCCTGCATACTCCACCACAAGCCTCTGCCCATCGGTCATCACCCCATGGATGGCAGAGGCCTCCGTGGCGAGTCGGGCGAGTAGTCGTATCCTGTGCGCGGTGAGTCGCGCTCCTGTGTCCGCGACCTTCTCCGTCCACTCTTCAAGCCCTTTACCTACAGACTCTTTCAGCAAGGCGTTCCTTTGACGAAGGGTCCTCTCATATTCTCTGCGCAGTGATCCGTATGCCGGGGATATCTGCTGGCCCACCGAGTCTATGGCGCTCCTGCGTTTCTCGGCAGGTCCTTTCACCATCCTCAGATCATCGGGGGTAAACACCACGGACGGGATGATCCCGCGGACGTCGATGAGCCTTCGCTTGCTCACCCCGTTGACCTTGAAGACGCGGTCCCCGTCCTCGCTCACGTCCAGCTCCACGGTGAGGTCGCGCCCGTCTCCCTCTCCCTCCAACAGGATCCTCATCTCTTTTGCTCCCCATCTGACTAGGTCCTTCCAGGAGGGAGTCCGAAACGACTCTGCCGCTGTGAGAAGACGGATCGCTTCTATCGCATTCGTCTTCCCTGTGGCGTTCACTCCGATGAGCACCGTGGTCTTGGGGTTCAAGAAGAACTCCGCCCCCGCATAGTTGCGGAAGTCTTTCAGATACAGCCGTGTTAGTCGGAAGGACAACGCCTTTCTATCCCAGCCGGACCGGCATGAGGAGATACAGGAATCCTTCGTCCTCCGGAGCCCTTATGACACCAGGCTTCAGAGGGCTGGTCATCTCCAGCGTTATCTTCTCCCCTTTCGCTGCCGCCAGCCCATCGCTCAAGAAGACGTGGTTGAACGCTATCTCCACATCCTCTCCCACCACCTCGGCCATCAAGGCATCAGAGGCGTCCCCTATGTCCTGAGTCATGGCTGAAAGGGTGACTGTCTGGTCGGCCGAGGAGATGGAGACCCTCAAGGGGGCGTTGTGTTGAGCCAACAGGGATACCCTCTTCGTCGCTTGTATCATGTCCGTGAGATCCACTGTGGCTTTGGTTCCTTCTTCTTTCGGAAGCAGTTGCTTCCAGTTCGGGAACGTCCCTTCTATCCTCCGCGTGACGAACACGGTCCCTCCAAACGAGAA
>CAYWAF010000031.1:13828-16662 GCA_964456355.1 uncultured Eubacteriales bacterium
TCGGGAACGTCCCTTCTATCCTCCGCGTGACGAACACGGTCCCTCCAAACGAGAAAACGACCTGATTCTCCGAAACGCCGATCTGTATGGTCTCTTCCTTTGCCAGTCTTCCTACCTCTTCGAGGGCTCTTCCGGGAACCACGACCTCTATGTCCTCGGCTGCTGCGGTCTCGATGGTCGTCTCTTTGACCGCTAAGCGATACGAGTCTGTGGCGACCATACGTAATGTGGGCCCATTGAGCGAAAGAAGCGCTCCTGTGAGGATCGGTCTGGTCTCATCCCGGCTCACTGCTTTGGCAACGTGCTCCACGAGTTCCACGAAGGCGCGCTTGTCTACCCCGACCTTCTTCTCTGCTTCGACTTCAGGGAATTTAGGGAAGTCCTCCGGGGACAACGTTTTGACACTGAAGGAGGCCCTGCCTGCTTGTATGGTGGCCTTATCCCCTTCCGTGGAGATGGACACCGCAGCTTCAGGAAGCGATCGCACGATGTCTGCGGTCAATTTTCCCGGGAGGACCGTCCTCCCCTCTTCTTCGATCCTGGCCTGGAAGGCACATTTGATCGACACTTCCAGATCTGTGGCCTGCATGACCGTTCTTTCCCCGTCCGTCTCTACCAGGATGCCCGAGAGGATCGGCAACGTCGATCGTGCCGATAATGCTTTGTTGACTGAAGACAGGGCTTCAAGGAGGTCTTCTCGAGCGATAGAGAACTTCATCTACTGTTCCTTTCTTTTATACATACATATGCAGTAACAGTAATAAGAGCTGTGGAGCATGTGGAAACATGTCGTTCTCGCTGCTCTTCTGAGGTGTGTCCGTTGTGGAGTGCCATGTGGTGAACATGTGTCATCTGTTCATACTCTCGTCGTTTTCGTGTGCAGCCCACAAAAGAAGAGAAGCGTCCTCACCTTTTCCAGGCATGTTCCACATCTTTTTACACAACCTTCTTTCAGCTCTTCTGCTTGATCCGCTCCGTCAATGCCTGGACTTCGTTGTATACATCCCGCTCGGCCTTCATCATCTTCGTGATCTTTGAGTTCGCGTGCATGACGGTGGTGTGGTCCCTGCCGCCGAACTCGTTTCCTATCGAGGGGAGAGAGAGGTCCGTCAACTCGCGCGCCAGATACATGGCTATCTGTCGTGGATAGACGATGGACTGTGACCTCTTCGCCCCGACGAGCTCTTGGTGGTTTATGGAGTAATAATCACATACTTCTTTCTGGATCATGGCTATCGAGATGCGGCGAGAAGACTTCTCCGGGAAGATGTCCTTCAAGACCTCTTTTGCAAGGTCTAAGTCCACAGGGTGCCTTGTCAAGGAACTGTATGCCACCACCCTTATCAAGGCTCCTTCGAGCTCACGAATGTTGGAAGAGACGCGACCGGCCACGAACGAGAGGACCTCGGGTGGGACGTCGAGGTTCTCGGCCTCTACTTTCCTGCGGAGGATGGCGATCCTCGTCTCCAGGTCCGGAGGCTGGATGTCTGTTATCAACCCCATCTCGAAACGAGAGCGCAACCGGTCTTCCAATGTCGCGATGTCCTTCGGTGGGCGGTCTGAGGACAACACCACCTGCTTGCCTGCTTGCTGCAGCGCGTTGAAAGTGTGGAAGAACTCCTCTTGAGTCCCCTCTTTCCCTTTAAGGAACTGGATGTCATCCACCAACAGGACGTCGTTGGTCCGATATTGACGGCGGAAACCCTCTATCCGCCGCTTGTTCTTATCACCTATCGAGTTGATGAAGTCGTTCGTGAACTGCTCTGTGCTTACGTACTTCACTTTCATATGGGGATATCCGAGGTGGACGTACCTGCCTATCGCTTGTAGCAGATGAGTCTTACCAAGACCTACTCCGCCATATATAAAGAGAGGGTTGTAGGCTCTTCCCGGAGACTCTGCCACTGCGAGAGCAGCGGCATGAGCGAAGCGGTTGGAAGCTCCTATCACGAAGGAATCGAAGGTGTACTTAGGGTTGAACTCCCGAATCTCCCTGGCTTGAGGGGGAGACTCCTCGGTCACAGACTCTGTGCTCGCGAGAGAGGAAGGTGGAGAGTCCACGGAGATGGAGTCAGGTGAGACGATGAACTCCGGAGACAAAGATGCCCCGGTGACTTCTTTGAGTGCAGAACTGAGAAGACCGGAGTAGCGCGACTCCAGCCAGTCCTTGGCGAAGTCGTTCTGGACCGCGACGACCATGGAAGAGTCAGTCAGGTCGAGAGGGGCGGTGTGCTCGAACCACGTCTTGAATGTAGGAGTGTTCAGCTCGGAGCGCACTATCCCGAGAACCTGCTCCCAGACCATCTCCACATCGTGGGAGACTCCTTGTGTCTCAGTACTCAAAGCGAACCATCTCCATCACGAGAGCATCTCGTTTATCACGTCAGAACCGAGCTGGGTGAGTACTCGCTTCCCGGCTTCACCGGAAGCGATCAGGCCGTGACTCTCGAGGAACGCGAGGTCCCTATGGGCCGTTGAAAGGCCGACGCCGAGCTCATGGGAGACGAGAGTGGGACCGGCCTCTCCATACTCCAAGACCAAGGACAGCACTTTCTTGTGACGGTCCGTGAGGCGAGGAAGAGGAATCTTTTCCGGGACCTCCTCCAAAGGAAGCGGCTGCTCAGAAAGAGAGGTCTCAGCGGCGGGTGCCTCCGGGCGCCGGGCTTCACCGGCCACATGGAGAGTGACGACCGTGCCGCCGCGGAGGTTGTCGGTTATCTCCAAAGAGCCACCTTGGTGCTCAAGATATTCCTTGACCAAAGGGAAGCCGGAGCCCACACCCCGGATGTATTTCTTCATGTCACTGGTAGCCGTCGTATAACCGGGAAGAAGGG
>CAYWAF010000032.1:0-16652 GCA_964456355.1 uncultured Eubacteriales bacterium
GCCAGGGCACTCGTGACGCAGCCGACGGCGCTCCTGCTCGACGAGCCACTGGCCTCCCTCGACGAGCCCTTGCGTCGCGCGTTGGCCGACGAGTTCGCATCGCTCTTGCGCAAGCAGGGCTGTGGCGTGCTGTGGGTCACCCACGACCAGGACGAGGCTGCGGAGGTCGCAGACGACGTGGTCATCCTCGATAAAGGCAAGGTCGTGACTCGAGGTGCGGTGCGTGACGTGTTGGAGGAGCCCCATGACGAATGGGCCGCTGCGTTCGTGGGCCTGACTCCCCCGTTGAGGGGGACCGTCATCGCCACGTCCGAAGGCGTGGTGGAGGTCGAGTGCGGCGGCGTGACCGTGGTGGGCTTGGGAGACCTCGCTCCCGGTGAGAGCGCGCTCGTCCATGTGGCTCCCGACGACGTCGTGCTCTACGAGCCCGGCACCACCCTCCCCCGCTCCTCGGCCAGGAACGTCATCGCCGCCACGGTCACAGACGTCCGCCGGAGCGGTGCGGCCCGACTCGTCACGCTGGCCCTCTCCTCGAACGGCACGCACTTGGCCGCTGCCGTCCTGCCGGTCTCCGCACGCGAACTCTCGCTCAAACCCGGTCGCGAGGTCACCGCCGTCTTCAAGGCCACGTCCGCCAGGGTGGACAGCGCTCCCGGGAAAGGCGCGACGCCGACTGCAGACGACGTCGGCAAGAAGGCAGCCGCGACTCCCCCACCCGCGAGATCGGAGGCCGGAGAGCATCACGTCCACGTCCGCATCGCCGAGATGCGAAGCGGGAAGAGGGAGCATGCGCCAAGAGAGAAGCAGGTCACCATCTTCGCCAACGGCACGGAGGTGGCCACCGTGCAGGCCACGCCGGACCACCTCGACGAACTGGCGGTCGGCTTCCTCGCCTACGAGGGCATCCTCTCCGAGCGCGAGGCCTTACGGGAGGTGGAGGTCGATCCGCGCAGAGGGCTCGTCTTCGTCAAGACGACCGAGCAGATACCCGAGGGCAGGAGTCTGAGGGCACGCTTCTTCACGTCCGGTTGCGGCAAGGGGGTCACCTTCGCCTCTCCCGAGGACGCAGCGGACCTCGAGCCGGTGCGCTCGGACCTCCGCATCACCGCAGACCGCTTGCAGCAGGCCCTCTCCGAGATGGACGAGAAGGCCGTCTTGCACCGCACGGTCGGCGGCACCCACTCCTGCGCGCTGCTGACGACCGACGGAGAGATGCTGGTGCGCGAGGACATCGGTCGCCACAACGCGCTGGACAAGGTGCTCGGCCGCGCATGGCTCGACGGTACCTCCACAGGAGAGGCCGTGTTGCTCAGCAGCGGACGAGTCACCTACGAGATGATGGTGAAAGCCGCCAAGGCTCGCACGCCCATCGTGGTCTCCCGCAAGGCCGCGAGCGACCTCGCCGTGGAGATAGCGGACGACCTCAAGATCACGGTCGTCGGATACGTGCGCGGCAAGAGCGTGACCGTCTACACGCACCCCGAGCGGATTGGAGAGCATTGATGGACATGACGGTCGAACAGGCCTTCGAGAGCGTGCTTGCACGATGCAGACGGCTGGAAACCGAGCGGGTAGGACTGCTCGACGCACTCGGACGGGTGCTCGCAGAAGACGCCGTCTCCGACATCGACGTCGCTCCTTTCGACAACTCCGCGATGGACGGGTATGCCGTGATAGCGGCGGAGACTGCGTCGGCCACAGAAGACGATCCTGTCCGCCTGGAGGTCATCGACCACATAGCGGCAGGGAGCACCCCGTCGGTCGCCGTGCGACCCGGGACCGCTTCGCGCATCATGACAGGTGCACCCATGCCGGAAGGCGCGGACGCCGTCATCATGGTCGAACACACCCGCCCCGGCCCTGCGGGTGGCGACACCGGCGACTGGGTGGAGTTGCTAAGGCCTGCGAGCCCCGGCGATAACGTGCGCGGACGCGGCGAGGAGGTGCGGGCTGGCAGCGTGGTCGTCGAGGCGGGCGACACCATCGGCCCTGCAGGCATAGGGCTGCTTGCGGCCACGGGGCACTCCGAAGTGGCGGTGTACCGGCGTCCGCGAGTGGCCGTCATCTCGACCGGCGACGAACTGGTGGACATCGACGAGCATCCGGGGCCCGGCAAGATCCGCGACTCCAACTCCTACTCGCTCTCCGCCCAGGTCATAGCGGCGGGAGGCGTTCCTTTGCGCCACGGGAGGGTACCGGACGACTTCGAGGCCACGCGTGAGGCCTTCACCCGTGCCGCGGAGGAGGCCGACTTCATCATCGCCTCCGGTGGAGTGAGCGTCGGAGACCACGACCACGTGAAGCCGGTCCTCGAAGAGATCGGCGAGATGGAGTTCTGCAAAGTGGCGATGCGCCCCGGCAATCCTCAGACGCTCGGCTCCATCGGCGGTGTCCCCTTCTTCGGCCTGCCGGGCAACCCGACCTCCTCGTTCGTGGGTTTCGAGGTGTTCGTGCGTCCGGCCCTGCGCTTCATGCAGGGCTACTCGCGTCTGCGCAGGCCGCATGTCACCGTGCGCCTCGCACACGACGTCCACAAGAAGCCGTCTCGCCGCTACTACCTGCGGGCCCGCATGGAGCGTGCGGACGACGGCACGTACGTGGCAACGCTCTCCGGCTCGCAGTCCTCCGCCTTGCTCACCGCGGTCCATCGCGGCAACTGCCTGCTGATACTGCCGGAGGGCACCTCGGAGTTCGCGGAGGGAACACTCGTGGAGGCGATGCGCCTCGACGTCGAAGAGGACGCTGTATGAGGTCCGAGACGACCACAGGGGAACCCGGTCGGATGAGACGAGGAGATGGTGCGACATGTCCACCGAAGACCACCTGACACACATAGACAAGGACGGCGAGGCGAGGATGGTGGATGTCTCCGGCAAGCCCGAGACACTGCGCAAAGCTACCGCGACAGGTCTCGTGAGCATGCGTTCTGAGACACTCGCCCTCATCACCGAAGGCAAGATCCCCAAAGGCGACGTGCTGGCAGCTGCCCGCATCGCCGGGGTGATGGCAGCCAAGCGCACGCCTGACCTCATACCGTTGTGTCACCCCATAGCGCTCACGCATGTCTCCGTCCACCTGGAAGCGATCCGGACGAAGGGGTGTACCGGGCTGGCTGTCACCGCGACAGCCGAGTGTGTGGGCCGTACCGGCGTGGAGATGGAGGCTCTCACAGCCGCCTCGGTGGCTGCGCTCACTGTCTACGACATGTGCAAGGCCGTGGACCGCGGGATGCACTTCGAGGTAGCCCTCACTTCGAAGGAGGGTGGGACCTCCGGGAAGTGGGTCACTACGGAGGAGGGGTCATGACGCTCAAGGTCGCCATCGTCACGTGCTCGGACAGCCGGGCTGCAGGCGAAGCGGAGGACACCGCCGGCATCGCGCTCGAGGCTGGATGCCACGAGCGCGGCTGGACGGTCGCCGAGAGAGCAGTCGTGCCCGACGACCGCGCCACCATCGCCTCCACGCTCTCACGTCTGGCAGACGAGGTGGAAGCAGACGTCGTCTTCACGTGCGGCGGGACCGGCTTCGGACCGCGCGACCTCACCCCCGAGGCCACGCTGGACGTCTGCGACAGGGAGGCACCTGGGATCGCCGAGGCGATACGGGCTGGCAGCATGCAGGTGACCCGGCGGGCGATGCTCTCCCGCGCCGTCGCCGGCCTGCACGGCACGACGCTCGTCGTCAACCTCCCGGGAAGCAAGAAGGCGGCGGTCGAGTGCTTCGGGTTCGTGGCCGACCAGATGGAGCATGCGGTCGAGATGATGAGCGGCGCAGGACACGACTGAAGCGAGCATGAGCGCAGGGTCGGCCCGACTCGCGCAGCGTGTCCGCCGTACCGCCGCGCTTTGCGTCACTCGTCTTTCGCAGGTCCCGACGCCTCTATGCGTCCGGACTCGACCGCCTCGGCATAACGCTCAGGACCCAGACACTGTTTCGCGGCCGCACACCAGGATGCACAGGCAGGCGTGGTCTTACGCTCCACACGCGTGCCGCACTCCGGGCACTTGCGGCGTTGTTCGTCACTGAACAGCTCCACGGAAGCGCCACACGAAGGACATATGATGTCCTCCACGTATAGGTTGCGTAACTCTCCACCCGGGCAGCGGTTCATCGTCTCCGGACCTCCCTGCTCTTGAGGGTATCTTACCCTCAACGGTGGTATGGCTCGCCACGCATGATGCGGAAGGCCCGGTAGACCTGCTCCAACAACATGACCCTGATCATCTGATGAGGGAAGGTCATCTTGCCGAGGGAGAGGCGCACCGACGCCGCATCCAGCACCTCATCGGACAGACCGGCGGCACCACCGACGACGAAGGCCACGTGCGATGTGCCGCGTAGGCCCAGCTCTTCGAGATGCTCGGCGAACTCCTCCGAGGTCATCTGTTTTCCACGTGCATCCAGCGCGATGACGTGAGCACGCTCGGGAAAAGCGCTCAAGAGGGCACGCCCCTCTTCGGCGATCGCCCGCGACTCGTCATGCGTGAGGTCGCGGTCGGGTACCTCCACCACCTCGACGCTCGTATACGGCTTCAAGCGTTTGACGTACTCGGCGGCAGCATCGCGGAAATGGGCCTCCTTGAGCTTGCCGACGACGAGGAGCGTCACCTTCACGAGGACCGCCTAACCGTTCCGGGCATCGGAGCCCAGCGTTATCTCGAGTTCGCGTCTCACGTCGCCACGGATCACGACGACCTTCACCGTGTCACCGATGTCAGCCGAGCGCACGGCTGCGAACACGTCCTCGACGCTCTCGATGTCCCTGTCACCTATCGAGACGATGATGTCGCCCCGCTTCAAGCCGCCCTCGTCGGCAGGTGAGCCCGGCTCGACGAAGCGGACGAGGGCTCCATGCGTGACCGGCAGGTCGAACTCGGCAGCGAGGTTCTCATCGATGGTGGACGACGACACTCCCATGTAGGGGTGGACGGCATGACCCGTCTCGATCAGTTGCTCGGCGACGCTCATGGCAAGGTCCACCGGTATCGCGAAGCCTATGCCTGCGGACTGGGGTGCGCCGAACGAGCCGGAGGGCGACTGTATCAGCGTGTTGATGCCTATCAGCGCACCGGTCTCGTCCACCAGCGCACCTCCGGAGTTGCCGGGGTTTATCGCTGCATCGGTCTGGATGAGGTTGGTGTAGGCGGTGATGTCGGAGCCGCCGGGTGTCAGACTCGTCCGCTGGAGGGCCGAGATTATCCCCGCTGTGACCGTCTTGTCCAACCCGAAGGGGCTGCCCACCGCCACTACGAACTGCCCTACGTGGAGGTCTTTCGAGGAGCCGATCTCGATGGCCGGATAGTCGCCACCCGGGATCTTGAGGACGGCAAGGTCGGTCTGCGGGTCCACGCCGACCACCTCGGCCTCGACGTCGTCGACTCCCACCGTGACGACGATGCGGTCGGCGCCCATCACGACATGGTAGTTGGTGAGGACGTAGCCGTCCTCGTCTATGATCACGCCGCTCCCGTTGCCTGCCTCCTGGAACTGGGTAGCGCCCGTGAACGCATCGACATACGCCTGCTGGACGCTCACGTTCACCACGGACGGAGTGACCTTCGCCGCGACCACTTCGGCGAAGTCCAGGTTGCTGTCGGGCTCGATGGTTATCGGCGCGTCGCCGCTCCCGCCCGGCTGCCCGGACAAGAACGGCCTGAGACCCGGCCAGAAGCCCAACGCCCAGACGAGAGCGACGGCAGCGAGCAGACCGCCGACCAGCGCACCACCCGAAGCGGCCAGCACGACGGCTGCGCTGGACCAGCGTTTGACGGTCGCAGGCTCCTTACAGGGCTCTTCGTCGGACTGTCCCGTGTAGTCGCAGACCGGCAGAGGGCCGGTAGGAGGCCCGGACGCTCCTTCGGTCGCCGAGACTTGCGCTCCCGGGACCGGAGCAGAGGATGGGACGTCAGAAGACGGAGTATCGTTCGTGTGCTCGTCCATACCTCACCTCCGAACACCATGCACCATATCGCGACGAATGCGAGTATACCCGCCCGACGAAGGCAGCATGCAACCGACAGGCACAGTCCACAGAATCCTCATAATGCCCGGCAAGGAAGGGAGAGCCGCCTTCAGGGGACTCCACAATCTTCGAGACGCGATGTCTGAGACCGACGGGAGCAGCCATCTGCCCGATGACCGCTCCCGGTGAGTTCCTGGAGCCGACGAGGGGACTCGAACCCCTGACCTACGCATTACGAGTGCGTTGCTCTACCAGCTGAGCTACGTCGGCGATATGTCTGCTCGCTCCTACTTCTTGTCCTGAGGGCTCCGGCCGCCCTGGTCGGTGTCCGGCGGCCTGCGCCTGCGACGACGCCGACGTCCGGACGAGGCCTTGGGTCTTTGGCTGCTCGACGGAGCCTCTTTCTTCTTCCCTTCTCCACTCTTCTGCTTGTGAGGCTTCTTGGACCCACGCTCCTGCCTGGAGCGCTCACCGTTCTTCGAGCCTCCGCTCTTCTTCCTGTCGCCACTTCCGCCGGAAGAATCCTTGCGGGAACGCTTCTTGCGACCATCGCCCTTCTGCGGCTTGTCAGCCGGCATCTCTGCCGGCAGGGCCGCTTCGAGCAGTGCTACGCTGGCACCGGCGGTCTCGAGCGCCTCCCGACCCACCTTGCACGGACGCTGTGACCCTTTGTCGCACTCCATGCAGGAGACCGGGACCTTGACCGTCTTGCCGTCCGACAGACGTAGCGTCGCAGTCTCCTTGGGAGTGTTCAGCTCTATGACCTTCGCTTCACCGGTCGGAGTCTCTATCCTTGCCCCGACCTTCGGCGCTCTGGACTTGAACTCCTTGTAAGCATCGAACTCATAGCGCAGACAGCACATGAGTCTGCCGCACAGCCCGCTGATTTTCAAGGGATTCAGCGGCAGGTCCTGTTCCTTGGCCATCCTGATGGAGACGGGCTGGAAATCGGTGGTGAAACGCTCGCAGCAGAGTATCTCTCCGCAGTGACCGATGCCGCCGACCATGCGCGCCTCGTCGCGGACACCCACCTGCCGCATGTCTATACGCGCCTTGAAGCGCGAGGCCAGGTCACGCACCAGAGCCCGGAAGTCTACCCTTTCTTCTGCGGAGAAGTAGAAGACTATCTTCCCTCCGTCGAAGAGGTACTCTATGCCGACCGGCTTCATCTCCAACTCGTGCTTCTCGATCATCTCGCGGAAGACGGGCATCGCCTCTTCTTCCAGCTGCTCCAGCTCCTCGGCATGCTGAAGGTCTTCGGAGTCGGCGAGACGCACGACGGGCTTCAGCGGCGCAGGCAGGTCTTCCTGCGCCACCTCGTGCGGACCTTCCACGATCCTACCCAGCTCGCGCCCGCGTTCGGTCTCGACGACCACACGGTCGCCTTCTGCAGGCTCCGTGTCCGCCGGATCGAAGAAAAGGACCTTGGGTGAGAACCTCAGTCTGACTCCCACTACCGTGGGCACTTGAGAACCTCCTGGATGTCGAAGAGCATGGCCTCCAGGGCCAGCTGCGGGTTCACATTATACGAGATGCGACGCCGGGCCTCCTTGACGGCTCCCAAGGCGCGAGAGGCAGCAGCCGGGGTGATCACCGCAGCCACCTCCTCCATGGCATCAAGGACATCTGTGTTCGATACCACTTCGGGGACTCCCTGGGATAAAGCAAGACAATCTCTCAACCAGCTTTCTATGATGTTCAGCACCTCTGAGACCGCTTCGCGCTCGCGCGCGGTCAGTTCGCGCTTGTGCCTGTCCGTGGTCCGTTTGCCGCCGCTGTTGCCGACGAACTCCTCGCGCTCACGTATCTCGGCCGCCTGCAGGGCCTTCAACTCCTCGAGAGGCGCTTTCACGGCTTCGAGCATGTCATGGACGGCCTCGAGCACGTCATGCCCGTCCATCGAAGGAAGGTCCTTGAGCATCCGGAGCGTCTGGTCCCTGGCTGCACGCCTGGACGAAGAGTACAGGAACTCCGTGGCTCGCGCGAGTACGCCGCCGGCCGCAGCAAGAGCCGCCTTCGCCTCCCACTCCTGGGCTCCGGTCTTCTCCATCAACAGTTGCCTCGCGGCATCGGGAGGAAGCCTGCGGAACCTCACCACCTGACATCGTGAAGCGATGGTGGGGAGGACCGAGTCGAAGGCGGTAGCGAGAAGGATGATCGTGGTGTCCGGCGGAGGTTCCTCGAGCGTCTTGAGGAAAGCGTTGGCCGAGGCGTCGTTGAACATGTCCGCGTCCTCTATGACGAAGAGCTTGTGCGGACCTTCTACAGGCGCGAGACCGACCTCACGGATGATCTCGCGTATCTGAGGGACCATGTAGCTCGCCGCTCCCTCAGGCCGGACGATGCGCACGTCGGGGTGGTAGCCCTTCTTCACCCGGAAGCAGACTCCGCAAGCGCCACACCCCCCGTCCTCGCAGAGGATGGCGCAGGCGAACGCTCTCGCTGATGTCTTCTTTCCCGAGCCGGGAGGCCCTACGAAGAGATATGCGTGCCCCACCTGCTCGCGTGCGACTGCAGTACGCAGGTACTCCGTGGCCTGCCTTTGACCCACCATCTCGTCCCAGACGCAACGGTTCACGCGTCCTCCCTCAATGCCGCAGCGATGACGGGGATGGAGACGACGGCCTCACGCACGCGCTCGGAGACCTGCTCGGGGGCCTGAGAGGCGTCTATGACCACTATCCGGTCGGGCTCACGCTCTGCGATCTCGAGGAAGCCGCGCCGCACCCGGTCGTGGAAGTCGAGGTCCTCGGATTCGAGGCGGTCCGCGCCACGAGCGGTCGCCCGTTCGAGCCCGACGGCAGGTTCCACATCGAACAGGAGGGTGAGGTCCGGGACGAGATCTGCCGTAGCGAAGCGGTTGAGTGACTCGACCTCTTCGATGGGAAGGCCGCGGCCATACCCCTGATAAGCGGTGGTCGAATCGTAGAACCTGTCGCATACGACGACCTTGCCCACCACAAGAGCGGGGCGGATGACCTGTTCGACGAGTTGTGCCCGGCTGGCCTCGTAGAGCAGCAGTTCGGCCCTGTCCGTCATGGTCTCGTGTGAGGGGTCGAGAAGGAGCCCGCGGACGACCTCTCCCACAGGCGTCCCACCGGGCTCTCTGACCACGAGCACGGAAAGGCCTGCTGCAGAGAGCGTGTCGGCTAGAACGGTGAGTTGGGTGGACTTGCCCGTCCCCTCCCCGCCCTCGAAGGTGATGAGGATGCCGTTGGCTCCCATGCGTCTCACCGCTCCACGGTCTTCTCGTCGGCGGAGCGCCCGGCCCTGCCATTCGCCTCTGCGAAGACATCGCGCCCTTGCGAGTCCACTCCCACGAACACGGGGAAGTCATCGAGTTCGAGCCGGAGGAGTGCTTCCGGACCCAGGTCCTCATAGGCCACAGGTTCGGCTGCGGTCACATGATGGGCGAGGAAGGCGGCTGTGCCGCCGACGGCCACGAAGTAGACCGAGCCCGTCTCCTCACATGCCTTCCTGACCTCCTCTGAGCGCTTCCCTTTGCCTATCGTCGCGACTATGCCTGCACGTAACAGCGCGGGCGTGTATGCGTCCATGCGCTTGGCGGTGGTGGGGCCGACCGCACCGATGACCCTGCCTGCAGCAGGCGGTGTGGGTCCTGCATAGAAGATCGTCTGGCCTTCGAGGCCATGTGGCAGTCCGCCGGTCTCATCCATCTCCTCGAGGAGACGTAGATGGGTGGCATCACGCGCGGTGAAGACGGGTCCGTTCAGCAAGACCTCGTCGCCTACGTTCAGGCCTGCGAGCACCGAACGCTTCACGGGCAGAGTGATGCGAGTGGGTTCACTCACCCTCAGTCACCGCCTCCTCCTCTTCTTCGCATCCTTTGAGGTTCAGGTTGCGGTAGGCGTACACCGCCGCGCCCATCACCACGAACGAAGCCAACTGCAGGGCTATCTGCGAGCCCGTGATGCTCACGTTCGCCGGGGCGATCTGTTGCCGATCGATGATGCGTTTCACTATGCCCGCAGCGAAGTCGCCCAAAGGCGCCATGACCACCATCGAGACGAGCAAGGCCACGCGGATGACGGACTCCAGTGCCGTGAACACACGTCCACGTATCTCGTCGGCAACCGTGTATATGACATATGTGTTCCCCGCCACGGTGACAGCAGCCAGACAGAAGCCTGCGAACATGCCGAACAGCGAGGCAATCCAGTAGAGCCTGACCGTGGCAAAGCCGAACATCGCGATGCCGAAACCACCGACGCCACCCAAGAACAGCATCTGGAGCGAGAGACGGCCGGTCATCCTGGGAACCAGCAGGGCTCCGGCGATCATGCCGATGGCCAGGAAGACCATCATGAACGTCTGCGGAGCGGCGGCCAGTCTCTGGACGAACTCGACATCCTCCAGTATCGGCACACCCCCGGTGAGATTCTGTTGCACGTGGATGAGGCCGACCGGGATGATGGTGCCGCCGCCGAGGATGGCCAGGCCTATCGTGATGAGGAACGCCCTGAGTTCGTCATGGCCGCGTAGGAAGCGGTAGGACTCCATGACGTCCTTGCCCACCAGCGAAAGGTCGAGTCTTCCCTCTTTCTTCGAGGCCCTCGCACGGACGTGTATCCCCAGGATGAACAGAGCGGAGACTATGAAAGTCAGACTGTTTACGAAGACGCCTGCCTTCGGACCGAGCAACGCGGCGCGAGCCGTGTCGATCAAGCCCCCCAGAAGAGTGATGTCCGCCTCTTCTAAGACCAACCGGACAGCCCAGTCGAACGCAGCCAGGATGGCACCGGAAGCAGCGAGTCCTATGAGCATGCTCGCCTGTTGTGTGGTGTAGGTGAGACCGTTGGCTGCGGCTATGTCGTCCTCGGAGTCCAGCAGGTACGGGATGAGAGCGTTGCGTGCCGGGAAGAAAAACAGCGAGAAGACCTCCATCAGCATCACTATCAGATAGATGAAGAAGAGGTCTTCGGTGAAGAAGAGTCCGAGCGTCAGCAGTGCGCGGGAGACGTCACAGACGATCATGGTGAGCCTGCGGTCGAAGCGGTCCACAAGCACGCCGATGACCGACGAGAAGAACAGCGCCGGGATGATCTTGGCGATCATGATCCCTGCGACCGCGAACGAGGACCCGCCCGACAGAGCGGTGACGTACGGCATCAGGAAACCGATGATCAGCCAGTCGCCGATCCCGCTGACGAAGCCGGCGATCCACAGCTTGCGGAAGTCCTTGTTGGCCACGAGACGCCGATACGCCCCGGTCGAGACGGCTACGGCCCCGCTCAGTTCCATCGGCTCCTGGTCGGCACAGGGATCACGCGACATCCATGCTCACCGACCTGACTGCACAACATCCCATGTTCACGGCGACGGGAAGGGCCGCGATGTGGCATGGCGCGGTGGCCACATGGACGGCCAGGGCCGTCGTGTCACCACCGAGTCCTGCCGGGCCTATCCCGGTGGCGTTGATGGCGGCAAGCAAGCGCTCTTCAAGCTTCGCGGCCTTCGGACCTTCGGCAGCGGAACCGACCTTGCGCAGGAAGGTCCTCTTGGCGATCTTGCCTACGCTGTCGAAGGTCCCCCCGATGCCCACGCCGACCAGCAGCGGAGGGCAAGCGCCCGTGGCCTTCTCTATGACGGTGTCGAGCACGAACCGCTCTATCCCTTCCTCGCCTTCCGCAGGGTCGAGCATCGCCATGGCGGAGGAGTTGTCCGAGCCCCCGCCCTTGAGCAAGACATGCACCCTCGCACCCTTGCCGGGCCGCTGGCTGATGTCGATGAAGGCGGGTGTGTTGTCGCCCGTGTTGGAGCGGTCCTCGAGCGCGTCTCTCACGACACTCATGCGCAGGGCAGCCTCACGATAGGCGTCTGCGACCGCTTCGTTCACGGTCGCATGCAGGTCGCCTTGCAGGCATTCGTCCGTGCCCAGCTCGATCCAGACCCACACCGTGCCCGTATCCTGACAGATGGGGACGAACTCCTCGCTGGCCATCTCGTCGTTGCGGATGATCTGGGTGAGCACCTTGCGTGCCCGCTCGGATCTCTCGGAGGCGAGCGCTGCCTTCGTCGCTTGACGGACGTCGGACCTCAGGCGCGTGGCAGCCAGCGGTATGGCATCCCGCACGGCCTCAGCGATGACGCGTACGTCCACTGCGCTCAGCCTCTCTCGACCACGGCGTCCAACGAGCGGGCGATGGTATCTGCAGACTCACGCATCGCCTGCATCTCATCGGCATCCAGGTCGATCTCGGGGATGTCCAACACGCCCGCTCGTCCCAGTGAGGCCGGCACCGACATGTAGATGTCCTCGATCCCGTATCGACCGTTCAGGTAGACGCAACTCGGCAAGACGTCACCGGTGTCCCCCAACACCGCCTCCACCATGCGGACGATGGAGGCTGCCGGCGCATAGTAGGCGCTGCCGCTCTTGAGGAGCGCGACCACCTCTGCGCCGCCGCGGACCGTCCTCTCGCATAGCGCATCTACCGTTTCGGCATCCAGGAGGTCTGTGAGTGGCTTGTCGCCCACGGTGCTGTGACGCGGCAGAGGGACCATGGCATCGCCATGGGCGCCCACGGTGAGCGCTTCTATGCTGTCGATGGGCGCGGAGGTGGCCTCGGCTATCGCGTATGCGAAGCGTGCGGAGTCCAACACCCCGCCCATCCCGAATATCCTTCCGGAGTCGAGCCCGGAGACCTTCCAGGCGAGATAGGTCATGATGTCGAGCGGATTGGTCACCATGATGTAGATGGCATCCGGCGAGTGTTCGAGCGCTGAGGCGAGGACCGACCGTACTATCCCCGAGTTCGCCTCGAGCAGGTCGTCACGGCTCATGCCGGGCTTGCGTGGAAGGCCCGCCGTCACCACCACGATGTCCGAGTCCGCCGTCTCGGCGTAGTCGTTGGAGCCGACCACGGTAGGACCGAACTCCTCCACCGAACGCGCATGCATCATGTCCAGCGCTTTGCCTTGCGGAAGACCCTCTGCCACGTCCACGAGAACGACATCGGCGATCTCTTTCGTGAGCATCAGGAAGGCCGCTGTCGCTCCTACATGGCCGGCACCGACCACAGTGACTTTGGGAAACGTCATCCAAACCCTTTCGCTCCGGTTCCAAGAGGGTCGCGGCCCTGTGGCTCTCATCCCCTCATACGCTCGACGGCCCATGAGGGCCGCCGTCTGCTGAATCGGATTCTACCACGCACGGAGGGTCGAGACGGGCCTGCGAAAGGGTCAGGAAGGGTCTGCGAGGTAATCGACTGAGGGCCGCTCTCCACGGTCCCTGGCCAACCTCTGCAGCAGGATGGGGGGCACGTCCGGAAGTTCCTCGCGCGGCTCGGGCGGAGGCACGGGCAGAGGTATCTCGGCCACCAGTATGTCGTCGTCCCCCACCGCTTCGGTGAGCACGTCGCCAAGCAGCGTGATCACGCTGCCACCGTGCCCCGGCTCTCCCGGATCGGCACCTGACGGCTCGGCCACCAACACCAGCCCGCATACCGAGCTGGAAAGTGCTATGGCCATCTCGATGACGGCCTCGGCCTGGATGTCCGAGCGGTTGCGAGGAGCCAGGATGAGCACGTCAGGAGGGTCGTCATGGAGTCGTCTCAATTCTTCCGGATCTATCGCCGCATCGCCTATCGGCATCGCCACGCGACCGAGCTCCTCGGCTCCCGGGATGGTGGTCGGTCGGAACGCCTGTCCCGCGACCTCTCCACGCACGTGAGGTATCAGCCACATCCGAGGAGCGACCGGTTGGATGCGCCTGTAGAGCTCGTCGCGAGCAGAAGGTCCGTTGAGAGAGGGGACCTCCGGGAACACCAGCAGCTCCGCTCCCTGCTCCTTCGCCGAGGCAGCCGAGCGCACCAGGGCATCCATGTCCTCTGAGGGGGTGTGACGAAGGCGATGCTGTACGACGGCGATCTTCATGTGCGCCTTCCGCTGGGATACGACCTTATGTGTATCTTTCCAACTCCACGGAAGGTTATGCGCTTTTGCGCTTCTTGTTCTTGCCCTTCAAGCCCTTGCCTTTGCCCTTCGAGCCCTTGTCCCTGTCGGCCTTGGTGGGACATTCGGGGTCCAGGCACGTCTTCCACTGACGCTTGCGGTTGGTCACCAGTATCTTCGGCGAGCCGCAGGGCTCACACACCTCGCCGGTCGCCTCGATCTCCCCGGACTGAGGGAGCGGATAGGAGACGCCGCATATCTCGTAGTTCGTGCACCGCGCATACTGCTTGAGGGTCTTCGGCGAGACCCGTCGCGTGATGCGCCCGTCACGTCCCTCCGCCGCGCACACCGGACAGGCACCGAGGTCCGTCTCCTCCACCTCGTTGGTGGGACAGTCGGGATCCAGGCAGCGCACGATGGGCTTGCGCTTGAACATGTGGAGTCTGACCTGGGGAGTGCCGCATACCGGACAGGGCTCGTCGACGGACTCGTAACGCATGGCCTTCGGCAAGGGATAGGTCACGCTGCAGTCGGGATATCCGGAACATCCCACGAAGTAGCCGCGGGTCTTAGGAGAGTACTTGATGAGCAGGTCGTCGCCGGAGACGGGGCACTTACCCAGCTTGGCGTCCTCGGCCGCCGCGTCCTTCAAGACCTCCCCGACCTCCTCCACGCGGTCGAGCAATTCGTCCATCACTTCTGCAAGGAGGTTGCGCGAATGGTCCACCACCGCTCGACGGGTCGCCTTCGCGTTGGCGATCTGGTCCATCTCCTCCTCGAGCTCGGCGGTCATGTCAGGGGTAGTTATGCGCTGTGCATACTCCTCCAGAGCACTCACCACGCTCTTGCCCTTGAACGTAGGCTCGATGGGGTCGCCTGCTATGTACTTGCGGTCGTAGAGCGTCTGGATGATGTCGTGACGCGTGGCCTTCGTCCCCAGGCCCGCCTTCTCCATCTCCTGCACCAGCCTGCCTTGCGAATAGCGTGCAGGCGGTTGGGTCTGCTTCTTCTCCATCTCGGGATCGAAGAAGCGTATCTGCTCACCTTCTTCGAGAGGCGGGAGTTCTTCTTCTTTCCGGAAGCCGTAACGATAGATGGCCCGGAAGCCGGGAGTGACTGTGACATCGCCTTTTGCGACGAAGGGTTCTCCGGTCACATCCAGGTCGACGCGGGTGCTCTCGAGGACTGCAGGATCGGAGAGGGTGGCCATGAAGCGTCTGGCCACCAGGTTGTAGATCTTGAACTCCTCAGGCTTCAATCTCTCGGGGTCTGCCGCTAGCGTCGGGTGTATCGGAGGGTGGTCTGTGGTCTGCTTCTTGCCACGCGTGGGCGTCAGCTGGGTCTTGGAGAGCAACTTCGAGGCGTGTTGATGGTAGGTCGGGACGGAGTCGAGCGCCCTGAGGATGGCCTTCAGGTCCAGACTCGGTGGATAGACGGTGTTGTCCACTCGCGGGTACGAGATATACCCGTTCATGTACAGCGTCTCCGCTATGCGCATCGTGCGCGCAGGTGAGAGTCCTTCGGCGGAGGCAGCAGCGAGCAGCGACGTCGTGTTGAAGGGCGCAGGCGGCTTGACCGTGCGCTTGGTCTTCTTGGTGGCGACGACCGTGGCCGAGGTCGCTCCTTCGACAGCAGCGAACGCCTTCTCGGCCACTGCCTGGTCCTTGAAGCGCTCGGCAGCATGAACGACCGCGAACTCCTCGGAGTCCTTCGCGCAACGACCCTTGATCGTCCAGTAGTCCTCGGGCGTGAAGGCGTCGCGCTCCTTCTCCCGGTCCACTATGAGTTTGAGCGTGGGCGTCTGGACGCGGCCGGCAGAGAGCACGTCTCCCCATGCCCGCTTCTGCGCCTTGTTCAGGGCGAGGGTCAGATATCTGGTGAGCACCGCTCCCCAGACCAGGTCTATGTCCTGCCTGGCTCCTCCGGCGGCAGCAAGGTCGGCGGATATCTCCCCGGCCTCGGCGAGCGCCTTCTCTATCTCGTCGCGAGTGATCGCCGAGAACCGTATCCTCTCTATGGGGACACCGGGATTGGCGCCCTCGGCTATGCCACGGGCATCGTCGCCTATCAGTTCGCCCTCGCGGTCGTAGTCCGTGGCCACGTAGATGTGCTCGGCTTTCTTCGCGAGATTGCTCAGAGAACGGATGATCCCCTTCTCGGCGGGGATCTTCAGGATGTCTGCATGGACGAGCTCTTTGAGCGTCTCGAGTTTCCACTTCGAGTATTCTTCGGGGAAGTCCACCTTCATGATGTGACCCTTGAGGCCTATGCTGACCCAGTCCTCGCCGTCACGACGGAACCGGTAGACGGGCGTGGTGAAGACCTTGTCGGCCTTGGGCTTGCCTACCGCCAGGATCTCGGCGATCCTGCGCGCAGCGATGTTCTTCTCGGAGATGACGAGTCGCATCTATGGGGGCCTACCGTCCGTTCGTGGGCATGTCTTTGCGAGTATATACCGCCAGTCAAGCCCCGAGTGCCCCTGCCGTCACAGACCGAGGTCTGCGGCGTGCGCCTTCATCGCATCCAGGGACAACTCCAAGAACTCATCGCGCTCCAGTCCCATGTCTTCGCAGGTGGCCATCTGCTCGCGGCTGGCGCCACGAGCGAACGCCTTCTCCTTCCAGCGCTTCTTCAGCGACCTGAGCTCCACGCTCGAAAGCGACTTGTCCGGCCTCACCAGCGCCGCGGCCACGATGAAGCCGGTGGTCGGGTCCGCTGCATAGAGCGCCTTGTCCATCAGCGTCTCGCGCGGCGCCTTGTCGGCGTGGGCGAGTAT
>CAYWAF010000033.1:0-1665 GCA_964456355.1 uncultured Eubacteriales bacterium
AGGCGCGACTTGGGGGCAGCTCCCTACATCCTGGCGGCGATGACCTTCCTGCCACTGGCGATGCGCCGCAAGCTGCCCTGGGCAGCACTGCTCCTGAGCGGAGGAGGAGCTCTCGTCTACACGATACAGCCCTTCTTCCCGCCTGCCCCGGTGGTCTTCGGACCGATGATCGCCCTGTACACCCTTGCGGCCAACGCGACCCGTCGCAGGGAGGGGATGGTGGCGCTCATCGTCGTGTTGCTCACGGCCTCCGTCCCCCTGCTGGCGTTCTCCTCGGGAGTGCGCTGGATAGCAGAGTCGGTGGGAAGCCTCGTGCTGCTGGCAGCCGCAGCACTCCTCGGTGAAGCCACCAGGAGCCGCCGTGAGTACGTGCGGGAGGTCGAAGAGCGTGCTGCCGAGGCGGAGCGGACGAGAGAGGAAGAGGCGCGCAGACGCGTGGAGGAAGAACGCATCCGTATCGCACGCGAGGTCCACGACATCGTCGCACACGGTCTGTCGATCGTGACCGTGCAGGCTGCAGCAGCAGAGACGCTCATGGACAAAGACCCCGAAAAAGCGCGTGAGTCCATACGCAACGTGCGCAAGGCAGGCAAGGATGCGCTCGCCGAGCTGCGTTCCATGCTCGAACTCCTGCGAGCAGGCGACGAGCAGCCCAAGGATCCGACGGCAGACATCTCGCAATTGGACAGATTGGTGGAGTCCGTGCGAGAGGCGGGCATGGACGTGGATGTGCGGATAGCAGGCGACCCCACTGCGGTCCCGGCATACGCTTCGGTCTCCGCATACCGGATCACACAGGAGGCACTCACCAACGTGGTGCGTCACTCGGGTGCATCGAAGGTCGAGGTGGACCTGTCCGTCACTCCCTCGCTCCTGACCATCACCGTGACAGATGACGGCATCGGAGCAGATGAGGGAACATTGAACGAGGGGCACGGAATCCCAGGGATGCGTGAGCGGGTCGAGGCGCTTGGAGGCACCTTCGGGGTCGGTCCGGGCCCTGAGGGAGGCCTCCGGATGATAGCGACGATACCTTTGAGGAGCGCATGATGGCGATACGAGTGCTCATAGTCGACGACCAGGCCCTGGTCCGCGCAGGGTTCAGGGTGCTGCTCGAGGCCGCTGAAGACATCGAGGTGGTGGGCGAGGCCGAGAACGGCACTGAGGCAGTGAGGATGACCGAGGAACTCTCCCCCGACATCATCCTGATGGACATCCGGATGCCGGACATGGATGGCCTGGAGGCGGCTCGACTCATACTCGGAAGGGACGCTCTCGCCACAGATGTAGGAAGCGACGATGCAGACTCTTCCACGGATGTGAAGCCACAGGTGCTCGTGCTCACGACGTTCGACACGGACGAGTATGTCTACGAGGCGTTGCGCGTGGGTGCATCAGGGTTCCTGTTGAAAGACACTGACCCCGAAGCCCTCGCAGACGCCGTCCGCACCATAGCCGCAGGGGAGGCCCTGCTCGCTCCGTCAGTCACGCGTCGTCTCATCCGCGAGTTCGCCTCCCGGCCCGAGGTGCGGCGTGCACACCCCGAGGAGCTCGACGCTCTCACAAAGCGGGAGCGAGAGATACTGTCGCTGGTGGCGCAAGGACTTTCCAACGACGAGATCGCCGAGAAGCTGGTGATAAGCCCGGCGACCGCGAAGACCCATG
>CAYWAF010000033.1:1765-3239 GCA_964456355.1 uncultured Eubacteriales bacterium
CCTGTCAGCACGAGGCCGACCACAGAGAGCTGGTACCAGCGCATCGCGATCCCTAAGACGACGAACAGGAGTCCGAAGGCGAGGAACGCCGGGCCGTTCACATGCGGAGGGCGCGGCATGGAGTCGTTCTTCGTGTCACTCTTCGTCTTCTCGGTCATCGGAGCCACCTCCTTGCAGATGATTGTACGCCACACCCTCGATGAGAGCGGGTGTCCTCGGCCGGTAGCTTTCGACGAACAGTGCGCGCCACCTGTGCTTCTCCTTGCCGCCGACCCGCTCGACGACAGGTTCTACCCCTTCCCAGGAAAGCTCGAGCGTCACGTCATCGCGCAGCGGATGGTTCGGGTCGTAGACGCGGATGGAGACACCTTCCTCGTCGCGTGTCACGCCATATGCGACGACCTGGTGGTTCAAACCCAGGCCCTTGAACCGTTCAGCTGCGATCAGACCGAGAGGAACGGGACGGTGCGCGACCATCGCGACGAGCAGCCTACCCAGCTCCTGATGGCGGGTGACAGCCCCCGCCCCGATCCGTGTGCCGGTGGGCCGGTAGGTCCAGACCGCGAAGCGCACGAGGTTCACACCGCCTCCCAGCACGATGCTCTCTATCTGGCGGCGCATGATGTAGCGGGACAGAGGCGTGCCGGATTCAGGGCGCCGATCGCCGATGGTCGCAGCCAGAACGCCTGCCCTGTGACAGTCCAGGGAAGCGAAGGCCATTCCTCCGCAACGCCCCCGCAGACCGATCACGAATTCCTTCTCGCCTATGTGGAAACGCCAGGGCCTGTCCTCCCAGACGTTGGAGAAGGCGAACCCGTCGCGCGAGGGAAGGAAGTCCGTACCGATGTAGCGACTGTCGGGAGGGTCCATGGCGCGAGGGCGACCGCTTGGGGTCGCACTTCCTACCTTCGACCCAGACCGAAGCGTAACCCGGAGCCGGTGAGCGCCGAGCCTGCTGCGAACGCGAGCAGTAACACCAGACTGCCGCCTGTGAGCGGCAGCTGGGACTCGCCCTCAGACGTCACCTCGAAAGTGACCGTGTTCTCGGCTTCGGTGTTGCCGGCCACGTCTACCGAGTAGAACGCGAGCGTGTGCTGCCCGGCTCCTTCGATCTGTACCGGTCCCGTGTATGCGACGAAAGGCCCACCGTCCACGCTCACCCACGTCGCCTCCACGCCGGAGAGGGCGTCGGTAGCGCTCAAGGTCACCGTGGGACTCCCGGTGTAAGTGCTCTGGGCATCCGAGACCGTCACGGGAGGCGTCAGGTCGAGCAGCACGACCGCTGTCTCTGTGGCACTCGGATTGCCTGCTGCATCCACGACCCGGTATTCGATGGTGTTCGTGCCCTCGGTCGTCACCTGCACCTGGAAGCCCGTGTCCTCCGGAGCACCGTTGAGCGAGTAGTAAGCGTGAGCCGGCCCGCTCAACGCATCGGAACCCGTGATGGTGACGGTCGTCTGTGAGTCCACCCAAC
>CAYWAF010000033.1:3339-15906 GCA_964456355.1 uncultured Eubacteriales bacterium
AAGGGGCATCGTCGGTGGTGGTGGGAGGCGTCTCGTCGTGTGTGAGACCGGTGACGTAGATATCTTCATAGCCGCCGGCATCCCCGGTCACAAGGTTGGTGGCGTCCGACTCGAACGCGACCACGTCACCGTCCAGTCCGAGAGCGCCGTTGGTACAGGCCGAGTCCGCCTCCGCTCCGTCCGGCTGCACGCTCACGCGGTCGGTGTGCCCTTTCTGGAGATCGCGCATGTAGACGTCACCTACGTCATTGCTGTCTGCCGGATCGTAGGCAAAACGCGAGTTGAAGACCACGAACCGGCCGTTGCCGCTGATGTATGCGTTCTGAGAGGCACGATCCGGCTGAGCCCCGTCGTCGGTAAGGCTCGCGAGGATGGTCACACCGGCCGAAAGGTCTCGGACGAAGACATCCTCCCGCGAGTTCGAATCGCCGACCACGAGGTCTTCTGCCTGGGATTCGAAAGCGACCAGGTTCCCGTCGTCGGAGACGGACGGGCGGTTGGAGATGCCGTTGCCTGAGACACCAGCAGGCGTCTGGCTCACGAGCACGGTGGTGTCCGCAGTCATGTCACGGACGTAGATGTCGTCGGAGGCGTTGGCGCCGGAAGCGACGAGGTCGGTCGCATCGGAGATGAAAGCGACCACGTCACCGTCATAGTCGAGGAAGGCCCGCCGCGACGTGCCGTTCGCATCTCCCCCGGCCGTGTCCACGCTGACGCGCACGGTCGTACCCGTGAGCATATCGTGGACGAAGATGTCCCTCGCGTTGTTGTTGTCGCCGGAGACGAGGTTGGTGGCGTCCGACTCGAAGGCCACGTAGCGGCCGTCACCGCTGATGGTGGGCCATAGCGAGGAGTCGTCGGCCTCAGAACCGTCCGTGGCGATGCTGACACGGGTCGTCTCCCCTGAGGAAAGGTCGCGCACGAAGATGTCCCTCGCGCCGTTGTTGTCACCGGGGACGAGGTTGCGCGCTCCTGACTCGAAGACCACATAGCGACCGTCGGCACTGATATCAGGTCTGCGGGAGTTTCGGGTGTCTTCGCTTCCATCCGTGGCAACGCTCACGCGTGTCGTCTCTCCTGAGGAGAGGTCGCGCACGAAAACGTCCCTGTGGTTGTTGTTGTCACCGGAGACGAGGTTGTTCGCCGCAGAATCGAAGACCACGTAACGCCCGTCGGCACTCATAGCGGCTCTGAGTGAGTCCCCGTTGCCCTGTGTCTCGCTGGAATCCACACTGGCCTTCTCGATGGTGTCGATACGTACCCAGGCGGCACCGACACTCACGCTCAGAAAGAGTATGGCTCCCGCCAATGAAGCAATCGCTAGGAAGACCTGCATCCTCCTCGACGACGAGAGCGCTCTGCGACTATACATCCGTCTCCCCCTCAGGCATGGACATGCCTACCAAGATCGCATCCCGTACCGGCTATTGAGTGTATCAGAGCCCATCGCACGAGAGCGACACGTATGGCGATGCGGAGCCGCCCGCATCCAACAAGTATCATGAAGGCGCGGACTGGAAAGGGATGCGTATGCGGCTCGGCATAACGACGTTCAATCCATTGGTGAAAGTCGCCGTGTGGACCGGCTGGTTCCCTACCCCGCTGCTCTCGGGTTACTGGAGGATGATGTCGAGCCGTGCGCTGATGGCAGGTGTGAGACTCGGCATCTTCGAGGAGTTGGCGGGTTCACCGAAGAGTGCCGAAGAGGTCTCCGATGCGCTCGGTCTCGAGCCCGTGGGGACAGAGGCGCTGTTGAACGCCTTGAATGGCTTCGGGTTCCTCAGGCGTCGCGCAGGCCGCTACTCCAACACCCGCTCGGTCCGGCGTTGGCTACAGAACGATTCACGCTATCCCCTCACCGATGCCTTCGGACTCTTCAAGATCTTGTGGGACGAACTCGATGCGGTAGAGCAACGCCTCAAGGATCCGAGTGAACGAGAGTTCCATGCCGATCGTGACGAGGAGTTCTGGCACGACTATCAGAAGGGCTTGGCACAGTTCGCAGGGATGGGTTCGGCCGAGATCGTCCGACGGGTCCGCTTCGATCACCAGCCGCAACGCCTGCTGGACGTTGGCGGCGGACACGCCATCTACACCATCCGCTTCTGCGACCGCTATCCCGGCCTGTCAGCCGAGGTCATCGACCTTCCCGGAGCCGTCGAGATAGGCCGGGCGAACGTCGCCGAGGCAGGGCTCGAGGACAGGATATCCTTCCGGGCCGAAGACCTGCTCTCCTCAGAGTGGGGCGACGGCTTCGATGTCGTGCTCGTCTTCAACGTCATCCATGTCTTCACGCCCGAGCAGGTCGCAGAGATCTTCGGCAAGGCGCATGCGGCACTCAGCCCGGGGGGCACGCTGGTGGTCTTCGACTCGGCACACGAAGGCGGCAGCGGGAACATCGATGCGACGGGAGGTGCCAACGAGCTGCTCTTCTGGGTCATAAACGACACGCGCGCCTACCCGGAGTCCGACGTCGCCGGATGGATGCGTGCGGCCGGCTTCACGGACGTACGCACGCGTCACCTGACCCTGGTCCCTCAGGCCGCCTTGAGCCAAGGGCGACGCCCGTAGAACGGAGCGCCGCCTGACGTTGCCGATGGTGAGAGAGGCCCGTGCGCAGGCGCTTACTCCTCGCCACTACCGGGATTGCACACCGGACATGGCTCGTAACCTGCCGCTTCGGCTTCTTCGATACTGTCGAACCAGACCTGACTGTCCTTGGACATCTCCTCGGCCCATATGCACGAAGGATCGTGATACGTGCCGGTGTACTTGGAGCCCACATAGGCTCCCTTGTTGCAGCCGGCCAGCGTCAGCATGAGAACAAGCACACACAGGATGAGAAGGATGAGTGAGGCAGTCTTTCGCATGTCGTTCCTCCATGCGTCGAACAGATTCCAGGCATCGCCTGAAGGATTCTAGGGCCAGGCGCGATAACCTGCCTCATGTCTTGGAATCCGGGATCACGGAGGTCGGAGGAGCACATGCGGCTGAAGCCGAGGAGAGCGGCATGGTAAAATCCAACCACAAGGAACCGAGGCCGAGGTCCGACCCCGATAGGCGGTGGCGGGCACTCGGGAACGGAGTGGATGATGCACAGGACCATGCTCGGTGGGAAGATCCACCGTGCGACCGTGACAGAGGCCGACGTCGATTACGAAGGCAGCATCACGGTCGACAGAGACCTGCTTGATGCGGCAGGCATACTCCCCAACGAGAGCGTACACGTCTGGGACGCCACCAACGGCGCCCGGTTCACGACCTATGCCATTCCCGGCGAGCGAGGCTCGGGTGTGGTCTGCATCAACGGCGCTGCCGCTCATCTCGCCGAAGTGGGCGACTTGGTGATCATAGCCTCGTTCGTGGAGCTCGAGGACATCGAGGCGCGAGAGTGGCGTCCTTCCATCGTCTTCGTCGGCGAGAAGAACCGCATCGTGGACCTGCGGTCGGAGGCGGCAGGACGGAAGGCCACACCTCGATTCGTCTGAGCGGTCATCGCGACGCAGGCCTGCCGTGAGCGCATCCGGGTCACGACCGTGCCGACTCCGACCGCTCTCGCAGTGTCTTGCCGAGATCTTCGGCTCGCTCCTTGCTCTTGAAGGCGAATCCCGAGACCAGCCTGTGCCCGTTGTCGTTCCACGATACTTTGACCACTCTGTCCTTCCCGCCGTATTGACCTCGGTGCCACGAGCCTGTCACCACCGTCTCGATGCGTGAAAGCGGGATGCGGAAGGGAGTCTTGCCCAGCGCCCGCATGAAGACCAGCGCATCACCTTCGATGCGACCCTCTCCCAGGCCTTTGACGAAGAAACCCGCGCCTCGATACGGCTTCCACCATCTACCGTCGAGTTCGGTCCCCATGTAGTTGGCATCGAAACGCACCGAACGCCTCCCATTGCCCGGGAATCTGGAGTACCGTGTCCTTCAAGAAGGATAGCCAACGGCATCCGCTGCCGTCACGGGAAGAGGTCTTGGAGGGTCAGAGATGCTTTCAGGTATACCGATGCGGTTCGAAGAAGGAGAGACCATATTCTCCCAAGGCGATCCGGCCGCCGACATGTATCTGATAAGGTCCGGGAGCGTCCGGATAGTGCGGGAGACCGATGAGGGTCACTTCGACCTCGCGCGCCTGGAAGAGGGCGAGTTCTTCGGCGAGATGGCCTTGTTCGCCCCCGGCCCCAGATCGGCCACGGCCATCGCTGAGGGCCCCGTCGAGGTCGAGGTCGTGGACCGAGCCACGTTCCTCCAGGCGGTAGAGGACCCACTGGTGCGCCAGATCTTGCAGAAGATGAGCGAGCGACTGCGTCTGATGGACGCGGCTTTCACGATGGCACTCGGAACGCAACCGCCGCCTACAGAGCAGCCCTGACCGCCTCGATCACGGGAGTCGCTTCGGGGACTCCCCCCACGTTGTTGTTGGTATAGACGAGCTCCCCATCGAGCGAGACCTCGAAGATGCCGCCCGACCCGGGAACGTACTCGCACGTCAATCCCAACTCCTGCTCTATCGCGGCCCCCACACGGGTGGCCTGAGGCAGGTAGTTTCAGACCTGACAGTACTTGATGGTCAGTCTTCTCTTGTCTGCATACACGAGCATCGACCTCCTCTCAGTGATGGATGATACGACCAAGAGGGGGCACATGGATGTCTATGGCACGCTCAGGACACATCTCCTGACAGCAGTAGCAACGTATGCAGGCATCGTAATCGTGCACCGGTGGGCGCTTGAGACTCTTGTCCTGCGCGGTGGGCCAGTCGACGGCAGGAGGGTCCAGGGGGCACACCTTCACACATGTCCCGCATGCAGTGCAACGGTCGGCGTCTATCACCGGCTTCGGCACGACGAAGCGCCGTAGGGCAGCAGCCACATGACCGGAGCCGCCCTCGCCAGTGGTCGAGCCCGGACTACGGTTGACGTCGAAGTCCTTGACGACGAATCTCTCGACGTCATCCCCGACGACTTCTATGTCGTGCGCTCGGCCGAGACCGGAAGCCTCACCTTCCACGCAAGTGTCGACCAGGCCCACATCGAGGTCCATGAGACGGCAGGCCACGGCATCGAGTGCCACCGCGTCGTCCGAGACGAGAATCGCGTTCATGGGCCGAGGCCTCCCGCTCCTCGGTCCGTTCCCCTCCATGGCCACCACCGCATCGCAGACGTGAAGGCGCGCGCCCAAGCAACGGTTGAGGTCCACGAGCATCTGAGCGAAACGGGTCTCGTCCCTCATGCGGGCGTGGAACTCTCCCTTGCGTATGCCGGGGATGCAGCCGAAGAGGTTCTTCACGGCACACGTCATGCGAGTCAGGCCATGTGTCTTCAACTTGGGGAGGGAGACGATCCCATCGGCATCGAGCACGCCAGCAGCGAAGAACCACTGCTTTATGAGGTCGCCTTCCGAAAAAGAGACCTCACGTCCGGTGGAGAACTCTGCCACCGGCACGGAAAGGTCTTCTGCGACCTCCATGAGCCCTGCCTTGCGGGCGGCCGTCTCAGTCTTGCCGAAGCCCGGCGAGTCACCGAAGACGACGTGGACGCCGTGGGCCTGCAAGAGTCGTGCGACTGCGCGGAAGATGGAAGGGTGCGTGGTCACAGCCGCATCGGGCGGAGAGGCCACCAGCAGGTTCGGCTTGAGCAGGATGGTCTCATGGGGCTCGGCGAAGCGGTCCAGCCCTCCGAGAAGGTCGATGGCCCGCGTGACCGCCTCTTCCACCTCAGAGGCGTCATACCCCTCGCAACGGACAAGGGCGACCCTGCTGGTCACTTGCATCCACCTGCGGCCATGTCCGAACTCTTTTGTTCGGCCACGAGGTCATCGAGATAGACCTGGGAAAGGTGCTCCTCGAGGCATCGGTCTGCCTGCTTCCACACCCGATGCATCGGACATGTGCCCATGCGGGCGCAGTACCCTGGGTCGATCGTGCACGTGGATATGGAGACGCCACCATCCGTGGCACGCAGGATATCGAGGACGGATATCTCGGCGGGGCTCTTGGCGAGCGCGAGCCCGCCACCCATGCCGCGCTTGGAGCGGAGGAGACCCGCGGCGACCAGGTCGGTCGCGATGCTACGCGCGAACTCCACCGGGACGTCCTGACTGGCCCCGACCTTCCTGGCTGGAGCGAGTTCGTCCGAAGCGTTGCCGGCCAACTCCATCATCATGCGTATCGCATAATCGCCACGCCGTGACACAGCCATGTATCTCACTCCAGAACATCGCGCGAGCAAGGTCGTCCTGCAAGTGTATCGTAGACGTCCCGTCAAACCTTTAATGGAAAGGTGCGGAACTCATCGCGGTGCTAGACTCGAGGGTGTGAAGACCTCTGTCCACCCAACGACCGACCACGAACTGCCTGCATCGCAAGGCGGCCCGACCCGCATCGCTGCCATAGACATCGGCTCGAACTCCGTGCGCTCCATCATCGTGGATGTTCCCCCACAGGGCGATCCCGTCCTGCTGGACGACGAGAAGGCCTACACGCGGCTCGGAAAAGGACTGCACTCTACCGGACGTCTCTCTGAGAAGGCTATGGAGGAGACGGTCGGAGCCCTCACCCGGATGCTCAAGATCATAGAGACGTTCGATGTCGAGAGGGTGCGTGCCATCGCTACCGCCGCTGTCCGCAGAGCGGAGAACTCCGCAGACCTTTTGGACCGGATCCAGGATGAGCTCGGACTGGAAGTGGAGACCGTCCCGGAAGAGGAGGAGGGCCGCTTGGCCTTCGTGAGTGCTGCCGGGACCCTGCAGCTCGACGGACGGACCGCCGTCATAGACATCGGCGGCGGCTCGGTGGAGATCGTGCGAGCCACGGACCGGGAGATCGAGTCCATCGCTTCATTGCCCATAGGTGCGGTAGTCATGTCCGAGCGCTACCACCGCAAGGACCCGATCCCGAAAAAGGAGTACAAGCGTCTGAAGAAACACGTCCGCAAGACGCTCGCAGGGGCCCTGGGCGAAGACCCGGACCCGGTCCACACAGTGGTCGCTTCAGGAGGGACGGCCAATGCGCTGGCGACCGTCATCGCCTCTGCCGAACACTCCTCCCCGACCACCGTCCACGGCTATGAGTTGACCCGGGCCGACCTCGTCCACACCCTTGCCTTCCTGTCGAGGAGCACTGCTGCCGAGCGCGCTGCGATGAAGGGACTTCCCGAGAGCAGGATCGACATCATCCTCGCCGGCACGGTAGTCCTCCACGAGACCATGAAGGCGCTGGGAGCCAACACCATGCTCGTCAACGCCAAAGGGGTCAGAGAAGGACTCGTCCTGGAGATGGTCGCCGAGCAGCGTGGAGGGAGGAGCTCTCCGATGGACAGGATGGAAGCGGCCGAACGCTTCGGAGAGCGATGCGGCTACGATGCGCGACATGCCAAGAAAGTGCGCGATCTCACACTCTCCATCTTCGACCAACTGCTCGACGAGACGCAGCTGACCGAAGAGGACCGTCCTCTGTTAGAGGCTGCAGCACTCCTCCACGACGTCGGTTATCACATCTCCTACGAGAAACACCACAAGCACAGTCACCACCTCATCGTCTACTCGGACCTCCCCGGGTTCACCGCCCGTGAGCGACGGATCATCGCCGCTGTCGCACGTTACCATCGCGGAGCACTTCCGAAGCCCAAACACGAGGCGATGCAGAACCTGGACCGCTCCGACAGGGAGCGCGTGATTCGGCTGGGCGGCATATTGAGGTTGGCTGATGGGCTGGATCGGACGCGTAGCGGTAGGATAGAGAGTGTCTCGATCACCGTCAGACACGATGTCGTCTTCATGCACCTGCTCGGCACGGGTGATCTGAGTGTGGAGATACATGGTGCAGAAAAAAAGGCAGGCCTGTTCGAGAGGGCTTTCGGTGTACACGTACAGGCAAGCGCGGAGCCGACGCGATGACTCCCGCTGGAGTGAGGGGGTCGGTTCTCGAG
This sequence comes from uncultured Eubacteriales bacterium, assembly GCA_964456355.1. Lineage (GTDB taxonomy): Bacteria > Actinomycetota > Coriobacteriia > Anaerosomatales > CAYWAF01 > CAYWAF01. The sequence goes on from CAYWAF010000033.1 coordinate 11,265, forward strand.
AGAGGGTGTGACCGCAGGTCACGAGCGTCGATGTAGGGAGGATGAAGGTGGACACCACGACACCGGGCAACGTCGCCATCAAAGCAAGAGGGCTGACCAAGGCCTACGGGGAGGGTGAAGCGACCGTCCATGCTTTGAAGTCAGTGGACCTCGACGTCCCTGCTGGAGAGTTCGTGGTGTTGCTGGGACCGAGCGGCTCCGGCAAGACCACCCTCCTCAACCAAGTGGGAGCGCTGGAAGAGCCGACGGCGGGCACCCTCGAGGTCGCAGGACGCACTCTTGTGGACCTGGACGAAAAAGAGCGAACCGCATACAGGCGCGATTCCATAGGATTCGTGTTCCAGTTCTACAACCTGGTGCCCACGCTGACGGCCCTCGAGAACGTCGCGTTGATAGCAGAGTTGGCCGACCATGATGCAGAGGCTGCGGCAAAAGACGTGCTGGAGCAGGTGGGGCTCGGCGACCGCCTAGACCACTTCCCGGCTCAGTTGTCAGGCGGCGAGCAACAGCGGGTCTCGATAGCACGCGGCCTAGTGAAAGACCCGCCCCTGATGCTGTGTGACGAGCCGACCGGCGCACTCGACGTCGAGACCGGCAAGAACATCCTCGCCCTGTTGCAAGGGATCACGAGAGACCATCGTCGCACCGTGCTGCTAGTGACACACAACACCACCATCGCGAAGATGGCCGACCGCGTCATACGCCTGCGCGACGGTGAGGTCATCGGTGACGAACCGAATCCTTCGCCTGCCAGACCCGAGGACCTGGACTGGTGAGGTATCTCAGGAAAAAACGCCGTCGCGACTTGCTGCGCAAGAAGTGGCAGTACCTTGCCGTGGTCGTCACCATCTTCCTGGGTGTCTTCCTCTTCATCTCCGGCTACGACGCATATCAGAACCTCAACAACTCCTACCAAGGCACCTACTCCCGTCTCGCTTTCGCCGACATGCTCGTGACGGGAGCCGATCCCGGTTTCGCCGATGACGTCACCGACATCGACGGGGTGGCCACCGCTGAAGACCGACTACAGGCGGAGATGCCCGTCCGGATAGATGGACATGTGTTGGTCGGCAGGTTCGTCGGCATGCCGGAAGACAAGCAGCCTGATGTGAACAAGATCGACATAGAAGACGGCGAATACCTGTCTGCCGAAGATCCCGACGGCGTCCTGGTCGAAACGCACATGGCCGACCACTTCGGCCTGGAGGTCGGTGACACTATCGAGATGTTCGACGGTACCGAGTGGACCGACATCACCGTCCGGGGCATAGCGATATCCCCCGAGTATCTCTGGCCCGCCGCCTCACGCCAGAACCTGTTCCCCTCTCCCGACCAGTTCGGGGTCATGTTCGCTCGCGAGGGGATGGTCGAAGACCTCCCGGCCTTCGCCGTCGTGCGACAGACGATGGTCCTCTACGACGAAGACGTCGACGTCGAGACGGTGGACGATGCGGTCGCTTCGGCCGCTCGCAAGGCGAATGCGAGTGACTCTCAGCCTCAAGCCGAGCAGCCCTCCGACCAGGCGCTCGGCATGGACGTGCAGGGGTTCGAGCAGATGGCCTATATGTTCGCTGCATTGTTCCTGCTGGCAGCAGGTATGGCCAGTTACATGATCCTCACACGCCTCATTTACACTGAACGAGCCCAGATAGGCACGTTGATGGCGAACGGGCTCTCGCGAGGAGAGGTCCTGCGTCACTACCTCATGTACGGCATCGAGCTGGCTCTCATCGGGGCGTTCTTCGGCATCTTGCTGGGCGTCCCGGCTGGATGGGGGATGGCGGGTCTGTACACCTCTGAACTCGGCATCCCCGACACCACATGCTCTCTCTACCCGATGACCCCCGTGATAGGACTCCTCTTCGCCCTCGTCGCCGGAGTGCTCTCTGCATGGGTGCCTGCCCGAGCAGCCTTCAAACTGTCTCCTGCCGAAGCGATGAGAGGCGATGTACCGGAGGGCTCGGGGCACGTGAACCTGACAGAGAAGATGCTCCCCTTCCTGCGCCATGCACCCGTCCGATGGCGCATGGCCATCCGCGGCATAGGCAGGAACCGGAAGCGGAGCCTGTCCACCGTGACGGCCATCGTCCTCGCGCTGATATTGGTGCTCGTCTCTTGGGGGATGTTGGACACGGTCGATTACCTGATAAACCGGCAGTTCAACGAGATATCCCTGGAAGACGCCGTGGCTGTGATGACGATGCCCGTCACCGACGACTCACTCGCCACGATAGAAGATGTGGAAGGGGTGGACTCCGCCGAGAAGGTGATCGCCCTCGGAGTGACCGTGAAGGGCACCTCTGACAGCTACGCCACCCAACTCCAGGGCTTCGATGCCGACACGAAGATGCACACCTTCGAAGGGTTCGACGGCACCCCGAGCGGAGGAGTCGTCCTGGGTGAGGCGATCGGCTCCATAATGGATGTCGAGAAGGGCGACACCGTGGTCGTCGACTTCCCTTCCCTTGACACCGAGATCGAAGCGGAGGTGTTGGGGTTCGTGAGCGAGCCACTGGGAACCTTCGTCTACGCCGAACAGGACTGGCTCATCGACGCTCTGGGCTCGGCAGACCCTCCCGTTACCGAGGCCGAGCTGGACTCACCGGCGACAAGTATCGTGATGACCACCTTCGACGAAGGGGTGGACCGAGAAAAGGTCATAGAACGCATGGAAGACCTCGACGGAGTGGCCGCCGTGTCCGACTCACGCCTCATCTACGACATCGTCCAGCAATACATGGGGCTCTTCTATCTGATCGTCGGACTGATGCTCGTGTTCGGCGGTATCCTCGCGTTCGCACTCATCTTCAACATGATGTCGGTGAACCTGGCCGAGCGGGCCGGAGAGAACGCCACCATGCTTGCGAACGGGATGCCGGCACGGTCGATAGCCTCTCTGATCGTGGGAGAGAACATGCTGCTCACCGCTATCGGTATCGTCCCCGGGCTTATCATCGGTTACTGGGCCTCAGCGGTCTTCATGGCATCCTTCTCCAACGACATGTTCTCCTTCGACCTGTACATGAGACCGATGACCTTCGTGTATTCCTCGATAGCCGTGTTCGTGGTCACCCTCATCGCCCTGGTGCCGGGCATACGGGCAGTCAGGCGGATAGACCTGGGCAAGGTCGTGCGCGAGAGGTCACAGTAACGGATAGCGGGAACCGTCCACCGGGACGGATAACAAGAAGGGCGCCCGATGAGGCGCCCTTCTGTTTCGCGTCATGCCGCAGCAAGGATCACTGGACGGCGTCCTTTGCAGCCGCTTCCACCGAAGCGGCGATGGCTCCGTCGCCACCGAGGACCTCAAGACGCATGATCTCGTCCTTGTTCTCGGAGAGTACTTCTTCGACGTCGGGGTGCAGCCAGGTGCCGGGTGTGAGCAGCAACACGCCGTGATCGCTTCCGATGGCGGGCCCGGCCGTCAGCGCGTCCGGGAAGTTGGAGCCCGTGGCAAGACCGGTGGTCGTCCACTTGGCCCAACCCTTCTCAATGGCGAACTTGCTGAACAGCACCGACGTGTCGTAGCGATCATCGCCGTTGATGCGGTCGGCCTTAGGGGTTACGGACTCTATGCCCTTCTCGACACCGAGGGAGACGGCGCCCGATCCTCCTGCAATGACGACGTTGTCGGAGTCGAGAGACTCGAGTATGTCGATGGTCCCGGCAGGCAGGCTTTCCGGACGGACGAGCAATATCGGTGAACTGATGCCGTAAGCCACAGGGGAGACGGTGAGCGCGTCAGCGAACAGGTCGCCGCGGGCTATGAACGTCGTCGGCGGCGTGCCTATCTCCGACTCTATCTTCTCCGCGATCATGGCGGAGGTGGCATAGCGGTCTATGCCGCCTATGCGCTCCACAGTGAGGCCCATCGCCTCGAGCTCTGCAGCCACGTTCTCGGAGACGGCCCCCGTGCCGCCCATTATGTATGCGGTGGTAGCACCCAGACGGACGATCTCGTCCTTAGTGGGGAGCGGGAGCGCATCAGACCTCGTCAACAGGAGTGGCGCGTCGTACACGCCGCAAAGACCGGCCGCCGAGAGACCATCGGCGAACAGGTCGCCGCGGGCTATCACTACCACATCGGAGCGGTCGTAGTGCTCCTGGACGGCCACGATGCTTGTGCCGTACCTGGTCTCGCCTGCGCTGCGGACAGACACCTCGTAGGCCGCCTCGTAGGCGCCCATGTCGAAGAGTGCCTCCCCATCGTCGTCACCGTCCTGAGGACGAGTGGTGCCCAGCAGGTCATAGGCAGGTGCCGAGGCGGGGAAGAAGGGCTCCGTGGTGGAAGTCGCCGTCTCCATGCAGGGGGACTGAGCGGTCAGACGATAGTCGCCCAGTTCGGGCATGAGGAACTGCGGGTCCTCGGATATGTTGCCTAAGTCCGGGTCGGCATCGAACTCTATTCCCCATCCATACTCCAGATCGGAATAGACCGGCAGTACGTTGATGACGTCGTAGCGCTCTTCTTCCTCCATCTCCTCGAGCAAGGAGTGGAGGGCAGGGACATCTGCGTCTATGAGGGGAGGCTCATACGTGCCGTTGCCCCAACATATCGTGTTCAAAACGATGCCGCACTCCGAAGGTTCGTAGGAGTACACGGACACCTCCGGCGAGTTGTCTGCGAACGTGGAGTTGATGA
>CAYWAF010000034.1:0-15885 GCA_964456355.1 uncultured Eubacteriales bacterium
CCTGATCTTGGTCCTCTTGGCATCGAGCGACTTGTCGGCCGTCGCCAGCCTCCGTTTCACCTCTTCTACCTTGGCTTGCGCGGCCGACCACTCCTGTTGCTCTGCCTCCGCATGGTCCAAACGCTCTTGGACCTTCGATGCATGCTCCAGAAGGAGTGCGGCGGTGGGCGGCTCGTCGTCACCTGTGAAAGACTGCGACAGTCCGTGGAGCTGACGCGCGAACTCCCCTTGCTTGAGCAGATCGGCATCGAGCTCGCGCTGCGCGTCGGCGATCTCCTTCTGGATCCTGCGCACCTCGGTCATGTCCGCCATGAGCATCGAGGCGGCCTTCGGGTCCGCGGCTGCCTTGTCCAGCCCTTTGCTCCGAGCCCACTCGGCCCACTCGGCACGTACCCGCTCCATCTCGCCTTCCAGGCGCTCGAGACTCTTCTGCGCCTCCCTGGCGGCGAAAGACGCCTCAGCGGCATCGGGGACCCTCTCCCCACCCAGGCGAGGGGCGCGCAGGGTGAACCAGAGCACGCCCGCGAAGAGGAGCATGGACAGACCTGCGACAGCACCGAGCGGCTGGGAGTAGAAGAGAGATGCCGCCGTGACGAGAAGAGCGATGAGAGCCATAAGCGCCACGGCGGACGTCGACCGGCCACCCGACCTCCTCCGCTGCTTGCCCTCGGAAGCAGTGACATCTACGGCCGCTCTCGCCGCATCTTCGGCCTTGCCCGCTTCCTCCGCCGCTTGCCGGAGCTTCTCAGCCAGCCCGCCGATGCGGTCGCGCCACTCCTCCACGCCGGTCACGGTCTCGGGGCCCAGGTCCGCAGCAGCGACCTGCTCCTCGTCCATGCCGATGCGGTCGAGCACCGCCTTCATCTTCGAGACGAGTCCCTCGATCTCCGTACGGCGTTTCTCTATGCGGCTCTGCCGGTCGCGGACGGCCGAGACCTCGGCGAGCAACGCTCGCAGGTCAGTGGCCACATCGAGCACTCTCCTGTCGGGCTTGTGTGAGTCCCGCTTGCGTTCCGCAGCAGCCAGCTCCTCCGTCTCGAGCGTGGTCATCTCCTTCTCGAGAGCGTCCGCATCAGCGAGCAGCCCTGAGAGGACCTCGACCTCCTTGCGCAACGTCGCGGCGCGGGAGGCCGCTGCCTGCTGCTCTTCGGAGAGCTTCTCTATGCGCTCGGAAAGGCCCCCCATCTCCTCGATGGCGCTCGCACTGTCGGTCGCAGCGTCCTCCAGCTCCCTGATCCTGCCCTTCAGCGCTTTCATCTCGTTCAGGACAGCGTGGACCTTGAGCTTGCGTCCTTTCACCGTGAAGATCTTCGAAGAGCGTTCCCTGAGTTTGCCGAGGACCTCCTGAGGACTCACCGTCAGTCCCGCGCTCGCAGCATACAGGCGAGAGATGATGTCGTCCTCCTTGTCGCGGGCCCGCTCTATCTCTGCGAGTTCGTCGAGCCCGAAACCGAAGACCACGCGGTATCCGCTCTCCGAGACGCCCCTCTTGATCTCCTCTGCAAGGCCCGGACGCTCGGCGCCGGTCAGCGAGCGGACGGAGAGCGTCCCGCCTCTTGCGCCTTCCACCCGACTGAGGGCCCACTCCTCCCCGTCCTCGGCATAGACGAGTCTGCCCTCCCGCTTGCCTGCGGGCGAGAGGAACGGCGGGCCGGACGTCGATGCAGGCGTCGGGAAGCCGTAGAGTATGTAGCGCACCAGATGCGTGAAGGTGGACTTGCCCGCCTCGTTGGGGCCGAAGACGACGGTGAGGTCGTCGGCGAGGTCGCCCAACGTCACGTCGAGCAGGCGACCGAACCTCACCGCCTCTATGCGCTTGAGTCTCATCCGTCCTCCTCGGCCATCAGCATCTCCAGGCAGATGTCGCGCGCTCGAAGGAGGGCTTCTGCGGGCTCGATCCCGGGGTCGACCGAGCGCTCCTTCATCGCGATGGGAGCGAGCACATCGTCGAACCAGGCAGACGACGTCTCGGGGTCTCCAAGGACCTCGTCAGCGATGAGGACGAGTTCGGCGATGAAGTCTTCGCCTTCGCGCAAGGAGTCGACATCTATGGTGGAAGAGGTGAGGTCGCGGAGGCGGTCCAACCAGATCCATGGGTCTTCTCCGAGCAGGTCCAGGCGCATGTCCTCTACAAGACCCTCGAGCACGCCGATGCCTGCCAATTCGGAGTGGAGGGGCGAGATGCCCGTCACGTCCGCTCTGACGACGAGAGGCCTGTCCCCTTCTGCGCACACCCGTGACGCCTCCTCGATGAGGACGCTCCTCAACGCATCGAGCGAAGGAAGGTCTTCGCCAGGGATCTCGAGGGTCGCCCAACGCACGGAGTCGAGTGCGACGAACCTCTCGCTGAACGCCCCCCTGTCATATGTGACGACGTAACAGCCGTGCGCACCCCGCTCCTTGGGGTTGAGTCCCTGAGGACTGCCGGCGTATATGGCGAGTGGGTCGTCGCATACGCGCCCGGGAGCATGGATGTGACCCAGCGCCCAGTAGTCCATGCCGGAAGCGCAAAGGTCCTCGATGTTGCAGGGGGCGTACGGCTCATGCTCCTTCCTGCCGCCCACGTTCGTGTGCAGGAGGCCTATGGCGACCTCCACGTCGGCGTCTCGCTTGAAGCCGGCCGCCAGGTTCTCGGTCACCGCAGAGGTGGCGTAGGAGCGGCCGTAGACGGAGACCGTGGTCCCGCCGCAATCGATATCCTTCCTGCCTACCGAGTCGCTGGGGAAGAAGACGACCGAGTCGGGCATCTCCAGGGTGATGGCGCGCCCGTCGGCCGGGTCGTGGTTGCCGCGGACGATGAACACGGGGATGTCGTTGTCGGCCAGACGCTCCATGGCACGACGGAAGGCGAACTGTGCGCGCGGGACCCTGTCGCGTGTGTTGTAGACGTCTCCCGCGAGCAGCAGGAAGTCTGCATCCGACTCGATACAGAGTGCGACCAAGCGGTCCAAAGCATCGTATGTGGCGCTCATCAGCGTGCGGCGCACGATGTCGGCATCGGCGTCGACTCCTATGAACGGCATGTCCAGATGCAGGTCTGCTGCGTGTACGAACGTTATCGGTCGAGCCATCGCTCCCCTACGCATCCCTCGGGTGCACGGACTGTGACCATCCTAGGGGATGACTCTGACATGGGGAATGCGCGAGAGGTGACGGCCATGGAGAAAGTGCCCCCGGACGCACTCAGGGACGGTCCGGCACCACGCCTGCCTTGCGCAACGTGGCAGCCAACGCGGTCGCTGCGACGGCCTTGCCGACATCCAGGGCGAGGAAGGGCGCGGCGCCCGTCATGAAGGCGGCAAGGTATCCCATGCCGGTCACCACGGTCAACTGGAAGCAACCGAGTGCGTAGATGAGCAGAAGCCCGGAGAGAGCGGCCACCATGTCCGCGAAGACGCGGTATCCGCGCTTGGGAGTCAATGCGCGACGCAGCCACGCCACGAGCGGGGCCGCGAAGAGGAAGCCGATTATATAACCGCCCGTCGGTCCCGCAATGATCCCCAGGCCTCCTTGGCCACCGGCGAACACAGGGACGCCGATCGCGCCGAGAACGATATAGACGCCCACGGCCATCATGGCCCTCCCGGGAGAGAGGATGAGGCCTGCCAGCAGCACGATGAGGACCTGGAGCGTGAACGGCACGGTCCCGACGGGCAGCGCGAACCATGCCGAAGCAGCCAGAAGGGCCGCCATGAGTGCTGCCGTCATCATCTGGCGGACGTCGCCGACGACGAGTGGGCCTGCTTTGATGACGACGGTGTCGTTCTCGGCCATGTGCGATGTATCTCCTTGTCGATCGAGCCGAAAAGACGAATCTACCCTCAGAGAACACATCCATGAGCATGAGGGATACGGGCGCCGCTCGTTATTCTGACAGTACTAGCGCAGTCCCGCCAAGTCTGCAAGACGACCGGCGATGGTCGGCTCGTCCCAAGAGCCCGGCTCTTCGCCGTATGCGGCCAACAGCGACACGGCGACGTGGTAGCGTCCTTCCGGCGTCATCTCGGGCCTCCGCTCGAGATACGCGCCCACGAGTGCTGCACGTCTGTCACCGGCAGCGGCATCGAGGAAGGAGACCGGCTGCGGCTCGGCCACCACCACGGTGCCGGCAGCCATGTCGCCCAACCGCTGCGCCTTGGAGGAGAACATGGATGCGATGATCCCGACCGCGTAGGTTCCCGGGATGATGTCCACTATGCGCACGACGTTGCGGATGACGGAGTCCAACATCCCGATGCGTCCGCCATCGTCCCGCACCACCCGTATCCGCATGAGCCGCTTGCCGAGGGTGCGTCCGTTGCGGACGACCTCTCCGAACATGTAATAACCCCAGTAGGTGAGGAACGTGACGACCGTCAGCACCGCGCCCGCCCAGACCAGGACGGCAGTGCCCAGAGCTCCGAACATCTTCTCCACCATGAAAAGCACCAGCGACACGGCCAGTGCCTCCCCGAGGACGAGGAGGGTGAGCATACCGATGTCGATGAAGGCCGCCATGCCGCGCGAGCCGAGTTCGGCGAGCGGGTAGCGTACAGTCACCGCCTCGGGCGTCTCGACTTCCAGGGTCCTGTCCTGCGATAGAGGCATGTGACTCCCGACGATCATGTCCTCACTCTCTTGCTCTCGATATCCAGTATCGCACGTGATGGCAGTCCACGGCAGACCGTCTCCATCACAGAGACCCGCGCGTGTTAGCATGGCGGCACGGAAGGAGCCGGATGGACGAGCGGACCTTCATAGAGACATCCAAGGCCACCTGGAGTCGACTCGCCGGATCGCTCGAGAAGACCCGGCGCTCCGGGGTGGCGTCCCTTCCCGCCGGCGAGATCAAGCGCTTCTACGAGGACTACCGCAGCACCGCAGCGGACCTGGCCTATGCGCAGACGCACTTCCCGGACAGCGACACCCAGGCCCACCTCAACCGCATCGTGGGCGAGGCACACGCAGAGCTCTACGGATCCGCTCCCCGGCGTGCTGCAGCGCTGTTCAGCTTCCTCACCGTCGGCTATCCCAGGCTGGTCCGCAAGTACTGGCGCCCCGTCCTGCTCTCGTGTGCGCTGCTCTTCGGCGCTGTCGCGCTCGGCTTCATCCTCGCGCATGTCAACTATCCCCTGGCGCGCGTCTTCATACCGGAGTCCCTGCGCGAAGGCGTGGGAGACAGCATCGAACAGAGCGGTGACGCCCGGGAGTACGCCGCCAACATCGCCCCACTCTTGGCGGCGGGGATAACCACGAACAACATCCAGGTGGCCCTGATGGCCTTCGCAGGCGGCATGACGGCAGGCGTGTTGACCGTCTATGCACTCGTCTTCAACGGGCTGATGCTGGGAGCCCTGACGGGTGTCTTCGCCAAGGCCGGGGAGTCACTGCTCTTCTTCTCGTTGATAGCCCCTCATGGCGCACTCGAGCTGCCATCGATAGCACTCGCGGGAGCCTCCGGACTGCTGCTCGCGAGCGCCATCATCGCACCCGGAGACCTACCGCGGAGCGCGGCTCTCAAGAAGGTGTCGGGAGACGCGGTGCGACTGGTGCTCGGCGCCATCCCCCTCTTCATCATCGCCGGGCTGATAGAGGGCTTCATCACCCCGAGCGGATTGGATCCCGTGTTGAAGGTGGCCTTCGGGGTCATCGTGGGTGCGACCCTGCTCGCGTACCTGCTCTTCTCCGGAAGAGGCGACAAGGTCACAGACGCCCGCGTGCCTTGATCTCCAGATAACGGTTGACCGAGGCCACCGAGAGACGTTCGGGCACCACGTCCAGGACGAGCGCCCCGCGGGAGCGCAGCACGCCGAGGGCCTCCGCCTTGTGGTGCAGGATGTCTTGGGCGACCCCCGCCCGGTAGACCGCCGACTCGCTGTCCGGCAGCGAGGCCGCGAGTGCCTCCACGTCCTGGTTGCGTTGCGTGATGACGAGCGGGAGGTGCCTGGGCGCGAGCGAGCCGAGCACTCCGATGAGTCTGTGCGAGGGCTCGGTGCCGACGAGTTCGGTGAAGAGCACGATCAGCGACCGCCTCGTGATACGTCCGGCCAGATAGCGGAGCGCTCCGGCGTAGTCGGGCTCCTCGACCCTTTCTTCGACCGCGTAGAGCGCTTCGAGTATCCGGAGGAACTGCCGGTGGCCTTTGCGGGGCGGGAGGAAGGTGCGCACGTCCCGGCCGAAGACCAGGAGTCCGACGTTGTCTCCTGCCTTCACGGCGAGGTGCGCGAGGAGCAACGAGGCGTTGATGGCCCGGTCCAGCTTGGACAGGCCGCTCACCCTCGGGGTCATCAGACGCCCGGCATCCACGGCCAGCACCACCGTCTGGCTCCTCTCTGCCTCGAAGGTGCGGACCACCGGAGCCCCGCGCCTGGCGGTGGCCTTCCAGTCGATGTCGCGGTAGTCGTCACCGTCCCGGTACTCCCTCAGCGACTCGAACTCGGTGCCCACGCCCACGAGTCGCACGTTGCGCATGCCGATCTCGTGGAGTGCGCCCTTCCGGGCCAGCAAGGAATAACCGTGTATGGCGGAGATGTCAGGGTAGACCTTCGCTTCCTGCGAGAGGTCGAAGGAGTATTGGCGTCCGGCAAGACCCCAAGGGCCTGTCACCCTCAGAGCGACCTCATCGAAGCGGTACGCTCCCCTCTGCGGAGGCACGAAGGTGAGCCTCACCTCCTCGGAGGTCCCCGGGGCGACCTCCAAAGGCCCGAAGGAGCGCTCTCCTTCGAAGCAGCAAGGTGGCGACTCGCGACCCACTATACGGGCCACGTGCTCGGAGGTGTTAGTCACGGTGAGGCGGACGGGGTTGTCCACCCCTATCGAGAGCTTGACCGGAAGGTCGCGCGTCACCGAGAGCCCTCCTCGTCCCGGGCAGAGGCGCAGGTCGCGCCGGACGGCGACGACAAGCCCGACGAGCCACAAGGAGCCGAGCAGCCATGGCCATCCGGCAGGCAGCCAGACCAATATGGGCACGGGTGCCACGAGCAGCCAGGCGGTGCGCCGCGTCAGATAGAGCGAGCGCATGCCGGAGAGTATGTCGCGGGCTCGACTCACTTCGGCCTCACCTGGGTACCTGCACCGAGGAGAGTACCTCTGCCAGCACGCCGTCGACCGCCACTCCCTCTATCTCGACCTCGGGCCTGAGCAGCAAGCGGTGACGCAGACACTGGGGCGTCATCGCCTTCACGTCATCGGGTGTGATGAAGTCTCGGCCGGAGAGCAGGGCATGCGCTCCGGATGCAGTCAGCAGACTCACGGCAGCACGCGGGCTCGCCCCCAGCAACACGTTCGGATGCTCGCGGGTGGCACGTGCTATCTGTGCTGCATATGTGACGACCCCATCGTCAGCGACCACTCCGGAGAGCTCCTCGCGAGCGGCCAGGATGTCGGCCACCGAAGCCACGGGAGAGAGTCCGAACGCGTCCAGGTCGGCCCAGACCGCCTCGCCCAGGTGACGTTTGACGATGCTGGCCTCTTCCTCGGGCGTCGGATAGCCCACCACGAGTTTCTGCTGGAAACGATCGAGTTGAGCCTCGGGAAGCGGATAGGTCCCCTCGTACTCCACCGGGTTCTGGGTCGCCACGACCATGAACGGCTCCGGCAACTCGTGTGTGGTGCCGTCGATGGTCACCTGTCCCTCCTGCATCGCCTCCAGGAGTGCCGCCTGGGTCTTCGGAGGCGTCCTGTTGATCTCGTCGGCGAGGACGATGTTGGCGAAGATGGGACCCCTTCTCAGGCGGAAGGTCTGGGTCCCGCTGTCGAAGACGTTGGTGCCCACGACGTCGGCGGGCATCATGTCGGGCGAGAACTGTATCCGCTTGAACGAGGCGTCCAGAGAGCGTGCGAGGGAGCGCGCGAGCAGCGTCTTCGCCGTACCCGGCACCCCTTCGATGAGGACGTGTCCTCCCGTCAGCAACCCTATGAGCAGCCCGTCCACCAGAGCGGCCTGCCCGACGACCGCCTTCCCTATCTCGGCGCGTATCGCCTCCGCGACCTGCACGACCTTACCTGTCTGTGACATCTTTACCCTCGACCTCCTGTCTTGCGCGAGCCATCCGGCGCGCGATGGACACGAACTCGTCGACCGATATCCGACCTTTCCTGGCGGCACGCGAGCGCTCTAGCGCGTCCGCCGCATCGGGATGGCGTGCCATCCCCGCCTCGAGCGAGCCGTAGCGGCGCGCCAGTGCCTCACGGAGTCCTTCCTCCAGCGACTCCAGCGTCTCCGCACGCGCTCCCGCCTTGCGGTAGAGCTCGGCGAGGGAGCCGATGTAGGCCCCCGAGCGAGCCGGCCTCTCGGGAACCGGCTCTATGGGCGGGCCGAGCCGGCGCCCGACCGCGACGAGGAGCACGAGCAGTGCCGCGAAGACGAGCAGGACCGACACCTGCCCCCCACTGCCCAAGCGGTCCCACACGCTACCGCCACGCACGAAGCCGTGATGATACTCGTCGAAGTAGACCGGCGTGGCGGCTGCGACGACCAGGGTCGACAGCCGCGCGTCGTCGGCCTTGTCTATCTCCGCGTTGGTGAAGGGCTTCGTGCTCGAGAGCCAGACGATCTCACCGTCACCGAAGGCGCGCGAAGCCATCACCTGACCGTCGATGTCCTTCATGTGGGTGACCCATGCCGCATCCTGCGTGAGGAACCTCGTGGGACCGATGCGCACCCTGCTCACTCCGTCGGAGTAGAAGGAGGGAAGCAACGGCGAGAGGACGGTGTCCGTGCTCAGCGCCGAACGGCTGGCGCCGATGGGGACTTTGACCAGGATGTCGCGGCTGTGCGCTCCCACAAGCACGAGACGTCCCCCATCAGCGACCCACTTGCGCAGCCTGATGCCCTCCTCATGGGTCGGCTCCACGTGAAGGGGCTCGTCGGCCACCACGACGATGGTCCCTCCTTCGGGCAACTCGTCGAACTCCTGCAACGTCTGCACGGGGACGCCCATGCTGTCGAGGTAGTTGTACAAGACCTTGAGGCCGGTGGCGTCCGAGGAGAAGGTGGAGCCCTCGGGCGCGGCGACTATGTAGTACTCCTCGGAGAGCGCTATCACGGCCCAGTACCCCATCAGCAACAAGAGTGCGGCCATGACCATGAGCACGACCTTGATGTCGATCCTGCCGAAGAAGCCGCTTCTCATGCCGGCCCACCCCCGACGCCCTCATGCCGATGGTGAGCCGTCGAGACGGTCCGCTCGTAGAAGTCCCGCGCAGCCGCGTACTCCTGCTCGTCGAGCTCCTTGTGACCGTAGTACACGCGGTCGAAGATGCCGACCAACCCCCTGAGGGGCTCCATCACCTCAGGTACGCCTGCCACCGCCCTCGTCAGTTCCCCGTTCGTGCGGAAGCGGGTCGAGGTCACCAGTCCCGCCCGGACGAGAGCGCGCGTGGCGCCTTTGAGGAGCACTCGCACCGCATCGGCGAGACGCCCCTCGGCCGCGAGAGCATCGGCTGCAGCAAGAGGGTCGGAGGAGTCTTCTGCACTCACGTCGCCTGACGGTTCCGGAACCGTCTTCGTGACAGACCGGACCTCTCTCTGCGCTCGAGCACGTGAGGCGTGGATGACAGCGCGCACGAGTAGCAGGAGGAGTAGGAGGAGGAGTGTGACGGCTATGCCCACCGTCACGAACGTCATCACCGTGGAGGTCTTCGGCGACATGCCCATCCCGTCCCACCAGTGCTGCAATGCCTCAAGCAACCTGTCGATGATCTCGCCGAGACTCTCGGCCAGAAGCGATCGCTGCGGGACATAGTGGTCCCGGACCGCCTTCTCCAGCAGGGCGGGGTCCTCCGGCACGCTGGAGGGGTCGCCCTCCAGGGCGAGGGCCATCGAGCGCAGATGAACCTTCAGCTCGAAGTAGACCCTTTTGCGCTCGGCCGGGGCGTCCGTGGAAGCGAGCCGCGTGGTGAGCGAACGCAGGATGGAGTTGTCGACGTGCACGGTGCCGTTGGGGGTCTCGATCTCCTCTGACGCCGGAAGGAGCGTGTCTATCTGCAGAGCGATCTCCTTGGCCTGCTCTGCAGAGATGTATCTGCTGGACTCCTCCATGAGTCCGAGAGCCGAGTCTACGCGGTTGGCGTACTGCTCGAGTTCGGGTATCTCATCGGCCGAGAGCACAGAGGGGGCGATGCCGGCGATGACGACCAGGACGAGTGCGAGGACGAGTGCGATCGAGAGATGCGGGAGTCGGAGCGTCCGCCCTCGGACGGCGACGGATGTCGAGGACGACCTCATCTCTTCTCGACCTCGCTCGCAGCCACCACCAGGTCCATCCCCTCACGTCTCGCACGCATGTCGAGATAGAACGAGTACCAGGCGAACGCCACGAAGGGAGGAACGAGAGTGGCTGCCATGGCCGACAGCAGTCCCTCCATGACCTTCCATCCCACTGAGATGGGCTCGAAGACGGCTTGGGGGTTCTGGAGGCTCGCCACTATCTGTCTGAGCACCATGGGAGAGGTGACGGTCGCCTGGAGCACGATGGTGAAGGCACCTAGGACGAGATAGAAGCCGACCACACGCCACTTGCTCCCCAGAGTCAACCGCCAGGAGCGCCGGAACGCCGCCTCGAAGTCCGCTCTCTCCGTGACGGCCATCAGGGGCGCGAGCGCCCATCCTGCCACGAAGACCAGGGGGACTATGAGGAAATAGAATCCTGAGAGCATGGATATGAGGAAACTCAGCAGCGCATACCAGAGGAAGCGGCCCCTCCCGGCCCGCAGGAACTGGCGGATGGTGTACTTCTCCCCATAGAGCATCCCGCCCGCCGTCGCGTAGATGCAGGCCTCTATGTAGATGCGCGCTATCCACATCGGAAGAGCGAGGACGTTGGCGAGCATGGCCCAGAGTTGCAACTCCATGATCGTCCCGAGTTCAGGCTCGGGAGGAGCCGTGCCTGGCGCGGTGAAGATGTCGCGGAAGAAGACCATCGCACCACGCGCATAGAAGGTCTGTGCCATGCCGGCCAGGAGGGCTATCGCGAACACCACTATCATCGCCGCACCGGCCACTGTTCGAAAGTTGGCCCGGTACAGTCCGAAGGCGCGGTCCAGAATACGCCCCATGCTCCTGGGCGACAGGTCCGGCGCATGTCGAGTCTCGTCTACCGCCAACCCTGGATACCTCCGAGCGTGACATCCCCCACAGAGAGTGTCCACACGTCACCGCCCACGTCCAACAGAAGGCGACCGTCGGGGTCCACTCCCCGGACCGTGCCGGAGACCGGTGCCTCGCTCGCAGCGTCTTTCACGGTGACTCTTCGACCGACGAGCATGAAGCGCTCCATGTACTCCTCCCGCAGCGCAGGAAAGCCTCCTGCCAGATAGGTCTCGTAGACCGAGAAGATCTCGTCGAGCACCGCTGCAGCCGCCCTCGCCACCAGGCCTTCTGCAGAGGAGCAGGCAAGATAGTCGGCTGAGGGCACAGGCGTCGCAGGCCTCACGACGTTCAGACCCGTCCCGACCACGAGCCAAGCCACTACACCATCCTCCATGGAGGACTCGACGAGCACGCCTGCCAGTTTACCGCGAGGCGTGACGATGTCGTTGGGCCACTTCACTCCCGCGTCCTCGACGCCCATCCTCTCGGCCGCCCTGGCCACTGCGAGTGCTGCCGCCAGCGAGAACGATGCGAGGCTCGATGCATCGATCCGCTTTTGCGGTCGCAGCAGGACGCTCTCGTACACTCCGCCTTCCGGAGACTCCCACACCTTGCCCAGTCGTCCTCGTCCGGCACTCTGCCTTCCGGCGAGCACGACCGTGCCCTCAGGAGCGCCTTCACGAGCCAAGCGCTTGCACTCATCGTTGGTCGAAGCGACCTCGTCGAAAGCGCGGATGTCGCAGAAGAAGGTGGACTCGAGGTGGCTTGAGACCTCTTCTGCCAGTCGATGACGAGGAGAAGCGCTATTCACACTCCGACTCCTCGTCGGCGGTGTCGTCCTCACAGAGCTCGGCCGAGATGATCTCCGCTTCGGGAACCTCCGCTTCTGCGAACTCCTCGATCTGACGCTTCTCGAACCTGCGCTTGCCCCAGATGGCGAAACCGATGACCGCTATGAAGAGTACCATCCCCACCCAGCCTATCTGAGCGGCTATCTTCAGCGCCTTGTCGAAGTTCTCGCCGACGAAGTATCCGATCCCGCACATCAGCGAGGTGTATAAGACGGCGCCTGCGATGGTCCAGCCCTCGAAGTAGGCCAACTCCATCTTGGAGACGCCTGCGATCATGGGCACGAAGTTCTTGAAGCCAGCGGCGAACCTGGAGAGAAGGACCGTCTTCGAGCCATGGGTGTAGAAGTATTTCTCGGCGGCGACCAGATGCTCCTCCTTGACCTTGAAACGCTTGCTCAAGCGAAGAAAGGTGTCGCGGCCGCCTATCCTCCCCACCCAGTAGGAGATGTTGCTGCCCGTGACCGTCCCTATCACGGAACATATCCATACCCCGGTGATGTTCAGACCACCCTGCTGAGGAGTGGACATGAACGCCGCTGCCATCACGACCGTCTCCCCCGGCGTGAAGGAGCCGATGACGAAGAGGTTCTCGAAGATGGTGAAGCCGAAGACCAGGAGATATCCGTGCGAGTCGAGTAGGGCGAGGAACCAGTCGACTATCGCGATGCCTGTGATCGGGTGCATGCGCTCCTCAGCCCCGCTCCTCCGGAAGGTGACTCCTCGACCTTACCGACCATCCAAGCCGAAGTCGAGAGGTGAGGCAAGAGTGAGTGCGCTGCTGGAGACACGGTCGACACCTGCCTCTTTGAGCGCAGGCAGCCTCTCGATGGTGATGTTGCCGCTGGCCTCGGTGAGGATGGTGCGACCGGCCTCGTCCGCTATCCGCCGGACGGCAGCGACGGCCCGTGCCGTCTCCTCGTCGGACATGTTGTCGAGCATCACGATGTCCGCCCCCGCACGAGCGGCTTCTTCGGCATCGGCGAGCGTGTCCGCCTCAACCTCCACAAGCATGTCTTCGGAGGCGGCACGTGCGGCTTGCACGGCTTTCGTGATGCCACCCGCAAGGTCTATGTGATTGTCCTTGATGAGGAACATGTCGTAGAGCCCTTCACGGTGGTTGACGGCACCGCCCACCCGCACGGCGTACTTCGAAAGGGCGCGCAGTCCGGGAAGCGTCTTGCGGGTGTCCAAGACCTCCAACTCCCCTGCCGCCTCCGCATGCCAGCGCCTGGCCTCCGTGGCGATGCCGGAGAGCACCATGAGCATGTTGAGTGCGGTGCGCTCACCTGCAAGCACCAGTCGCGCAGGTCCTCCGACCTCGGCGACGATGGTGCCGGGGCCGACCTCGGAGCCTTCGCCGACGAGCGGGATGGCGTCCAGCGGCACCGTGTCCTGGCCACCGCCCTCACCGACCGTCTGCGCCAGCATCTCCCATACCCGCAAGGCGACCGGCAGCCCGCACACCACGCCGGCGTTGCGCGCCACGATCGAGCCTTTGAACGAGGCGTCCGAAGGGATCGTCGCTGCACCGGTCACGTCGTGGTCGAGGACGGTCGGGAACGTGCCTGTCGCCATGAACTCCTCGGCTGCCACGCCTAGGTCCTCGGCCAGAGCAGCAGCGATCAGGCCGTCCATCTCGGGAAGACCGTAGGTCATCGCGTCCCGCCTCCTTCATTCCGCTTGCGGGCCGGCATCCTCGCCTTCATCCCCGGTTCGAGCAGCGACCGGCACGAAGAAAGGCTCGGCGCCTCTCCTCCAAAGAAGATGCCCACGCCAGTGCTCGTCATCACGCTCCGGGAAGTCGGTGCGCATGTGCACCCCCCTCGTCTCCTCCCGCATCCATGCCGCGTGGGTTATCAGGGTGGCGACCGTGACGAGGTTCTGCAGTTCGAGTTCGGAGGGACGCTTCAGTGTGACGTCCAGGATGGAGGCGAGGCCCTCCAGGACGTAGGCGGCCTCCCTCAAGGAACCGCCCGAGCGCGTCATCCCCACGAACGAGGACATGCTCTCCTGCAAGACCTCCTTGGCCTTCTGCATGGTGAAAGCGGCAGACGTCGCAGGCGCGCCGGACACCACCCTGCCAGGACGCGACGAGGAAGGAGCAGAGCCGGCGATGTGGCGCACGATGCGTCGCGAGAAGACGAGGCCTTCCAGCAGGGAGTTGCTGGCCAGACGGTTGGCGCCGTGCAGGCCGGATGCGGTCACCTCTCCGGAGGCATACAGGCCCTCCAGCGACGAGCGGCCGTCCGCGTCCACGTGCACGCCACCGATCATGTAGTGTGCTGCCGGGGCCACGGGGACCAGGTCGGCCGACAGGTCGTATCCCGCTTCGGCGCACTTCTCCCAGATGTGCGGGAAGCGGAGTCTGAGGAACTCCGCATCGAGATGGCGCGCGTCGAGCCATACGTGCGACGTGTGACAGTGCGCCATCACCTTCTCTATCTGGCGGCTGACGATGTCGCGGGGAGCCAGTTCTGCGAGCGGATGAACGCCGAGCATGAAGCGGTTGCCTTCGCAGTCGATGAGATATGCGCCCTCCCCCCGGAGCGCCTCGGTGATGAGGAACTTGGGAGTGGCCTCGCTGTCCAGGGCGGTGGGATGGAACTGCACGAACTCCAGGTCCGCTATCTCGGCTCCTGCACGCCAGGCCGCAGCCACGCCGTCGCCCGTCGCTATGGACGGGTTCGTCGTGACGCGATAGGCCTGGCCACAGCCTCCCGTCGCGAGCACGATATGGTCGGCCCAGAAGACCTGTGGCTGACGGCTGTCCGGGTCGTAGACGAGCGCTCCTATGCACCTCTCGCCCGCAGTGAGCAAGTCTATGAGGAAGCACTCCTCGAAGACCTCGACCGCCCTGCTGTTGCGCACGGCGTCGGTGAGCGTGTTCTGGACCTCGGCACCCGTGGCGTCTCCCGAGTGCAGGACACGCGGAAGGGAATGCCCTCCCTCCCGGGCCAACGCGATCTTCCCCGCCTCGTCGGTGTCGAAGCGCACGCCCAGCGTACGCAGGTCGGTCAGGGCCTCTGCAGCTTCGCTCAAGACCGCCTTGACCACTTCCTCGTCGCATATCCCCTGTCCGACCACGAGAGTGTCGGCCAGATGTAACTCGACCGAGTCCGCCTCGCCTATCGCACCGGCTATCCCTCCCTGTGCATGCCAGGTGGCGGTCTCGGTGATGCGCGCCTTGGTGACGAGGGCGACCGTATGGGTGAGGGAAGCCGAGAGCGCGGCCGTCAGTCCTGCGATGCCGCTCCCGATGACAAGGACGTCGCTCTCATGCTGCTCGAGGTCGTCGGTGTCGAACTCGAGAAGATAGCGGCGACCGAGAGGCCCGGGCAACACGCCCTTCTGCGGCTTGGGAGGGGACGGTCGCCCGCGACGCGCTGTCAGATCTTCGTGTCGTCCGCGCTCAGCCAACGGCCACCATCCGCTCGACGCTGGTGAGTGCCGCGTCCCGGATGTCCGGCGCAACGTCTATCTCGCCTGTACCGTCACGGAGTGCGTTCCTCACCTTCTCGAGTGAGGTCAGTTTCATGTTCGGACAGATCATGGGCGGCGTGAGGTTGTAGAACCTCTTGTCCGGAGCCGCCTTGGAGAGAGCGTGGAGCAGGCCCTCCTCTGTGACGACGATGAACTCGTCCGATGCGGAATCGACCGCGTACTTGAGCATCTGGGAGGTGGAAAGGACCGCGTCTGCCACGTCCAGGACCTCCGGCCGACACTCGGGATGGGCCATCACCTCCGCCTGGGGATGGCTCTCCTTGGCCTGCAACACTTGTTCGAGCGTGACCTCATCGTGGGTGGGACAGAACCCGTCCCAGCCGACGACCTCTACGTCCGGGAGCGAGCGGTCCACCCAGGAGGCGAGGTTGCGGTCCGGGCCGAAGAGGACCTTGTCGGCGCCGAGTGAGCGCACGACCTCCACGGCGTTGGCGCTGGTGCAGCAGATGTCGGTGAGCGCCT
>CAYWAF010000035.1:0-15319 GCA_964456355.1 uncultured Eubacteriales bacterium
AGTATGAGGCTGTCGGCCATGGGCAACCTGAGTTCGACGCTTATCCGTGCGGAGTCCAGCACGATGGTCGCAGTGAGGTCCACCACGGTTCCCTGCTGCATGAGGGCGACAGCCTGCAACGCGTCGCTTTCCCCGCGCTGCTGCAGCACGCGCTTGAAGACCTCGTACAGGCTTATGGAGGGCACGATCAGCTCTTCGGTGTCCTCGATGGCGGCGGCGAAGAAGTCGGCGTTGGGGCCTGATGCGAGATACTCGAGCCAGGCCGAGGAGTCCACGACGTTCACAGGCGGTCATCCTCGCGGGGGACGGTCGTGTCGATCCCTGAGAGGAAACCGCGCATCTGGGAAGCCGAGCGCACGGGGACGAGCTCTATGCGTCCCCGGTACTCGATCGCCTGCACCTTCTGGCCGGGCCTCAGTCCCAGGCTCTCTCGTATCTCTTTTGGGATGACCACTTGGAACTTGGGTGAGATGGTGACGGTAGTCATGTGTCCTCCTAGTCTGTACATACAGCGTACAACGCTGAGACTATCGATAGCAAGTACGGGATACCGATGAGAAGGATGTTCGGGTCAGCGTTGAGCAGCATACTGTCCTGCGAGCGCGTGTCCTGCACCAAGAGGTCGCCGTAGGCTAGACTCCACCATATGAATCCTTTCAACGACTCTGCCAGACCTTTCTCTTTCATGTTTAGGAGATCCCATGGGCACAGGCCTCGACGCCATCTTCGCTGCCACGCACGGACTCTTCGATCTGCCGGAAGGTGTGATCTACCTCGACGGCAACTCGTTAGGGCCACTCACCCATGCGTCGCGTGAGCGTGTCGCAGAAGAGGTCTCGACCAACTGGGGCGAGTGGCTCATACGGGCCTGGAACACCGCCGGCTGGATAGACCTTCCGCGACGGGTGGGCGACCGCATCGCCACGATCATCGGGGCGCCGGAAGGCTCCGTGATGGTGGGTGACTCCACCTCCGTCAACCTCTTCAAAGCACTCACCGCCGCATTCCAGGTCGCACCGGGACATGCTCGCGACCGCGCAGTCATCCTCTCCGACAGCGGCAACTTCCCCACAGACCTCTACATCGCCCAGGGCTTCTCGCGCCTGCTCGACCGTGGGCTCGAGTCGCGCATCGTGGAGCCGGAGGAGGTGGCCGACGCCATAGACGACAGCGTGGCAGTCCTCATGCTCACGCAGGTCGACTACCGCACGGGGCGTCTCCATGATATGGCCGGCCTCACCGCACGTGCCCATGAGGCAGGCGCTGTCACGGTATGGGACCTCGCCCATTCCGCCGGGGCACTGCCTGTGGATGTCGCGGACACCCGTGCAGACTTCGCGGTGGGCTGCACCTACAAGTATCTGAACGGCGGGCCGGGCGCACCTGCCTTCATCTATGTACGTCCGGACCATGTCGAGAAGGTGTGGCCGCCCCTCTCCGGCTGGCTCGGCCATGAAGCACCGTTCGCTTTCGAGCAGGAGTACCGTCCTGCTCCAGGCATCGCTCGCATGTGGGCGGGCACCCCGCCGATACTCTCGATGGCTGCGCTCGATGCGGCTCTCGACGTGTGGGACGGGATCTCCATCGAGGACGTGCGGGCACGCTCCATCGAACTCACCGGACTCTTCATCGCCGAGGTCGAACGGCGTTGTCCGGGACTCACGCTCGTTTCCCCGCGCGACCCCGGCAAGCGTGGCTCACAGGTATCTTTCCGTCACCCGGAGGGATACGCGGTGATGCAAGCGCTCATCGCACGGGGTGTCATCGGTGACTTCCGTGCACCCGACATCATGCGTTTCGGCTTCGCGCCGCTCTATGTCACCCCATCCGACGTGGTGAGCGCAGCCGGCATCCTCGCGGAGGTGCTGGAGAAGCGTTCGTGGGACCGTCCCGAGTACAAAGGGAAGAGTAAAGTCACCTGAAGCAGGCCGGTGACACCCGTGTTCCTGTCGATGGCTACACTGCCCTCGACAAGCCTTTGACCTTGTGATATACCCTGACTGAACGTTCAGTCAGCGTTTGGAGGACGGGGAACTCTGACAACAGAGGTCACAGACACCAGAGACCGCATCCTTGCCTGCGCCGGAAGCCTTTTCGGCAAGCAGGGTTATGATGCCGTCTCCGTCGCTGACATCGCCGAGGACTGTGACGTCTCCACCAGTCTCATCTACTACCACTTCAAGGACAAAGAGTCCCTGATGCATGCCCTCACCGAGCGGATCGGCACCGACATCGTCGAGCCCGCACTCGCCGCACTGGCCGGCGAGGGCACTCCCCGCGAGCGGATAGAGGCCTTCATCGAGACGTGGGTGATCGCTGCGTTCTCGGACAGGGACCTCATCCGCATCAGCATCCGTCCTCTCGCCAACCCGGCGACCTCCCTCGCTGACGAGCGTCTCGCTCACGCCTCTCATGCCATCGAGGCCATCGCCAAGGTGATAGAGGAGGGCGTCGAGAGCGGCGAGTTCGACACCGTGGACCCCCTGCTCGCTGCCGAATGCCTCTTCGGGCTGGTGAACACGCGTGCGGCTGCAGGCGCCGTCGAGGCACCTCACGACCGCCTCATAGAGGCTGACGCCGAGCAGGTCGCCGAGTTCATCTCGACGCTGTTCATGGAGGGGATCTGCCCGTGTTGAGCCGGCTGGCACATGCCATCGTGAAGGGGCGCAAGGCCATTCTGGCCGTAGCGGCGTTGCTCCTGGTGTTCGCCGTCTTCGGCATCATGAACTCGAAGATCAACTACGACATGCTCTCGTACCTGCCGCAGGACCTCGATTCGACCAAGGGCTTCAAGGTGCTCAACGAGGACTTCGCCCTCGCGAACACGGCACAGGTCATCGTCGTCGGCGAGCCGGTCTCCGAGGTCGCCCGATTGGTCGACGAGATCCGGCAGATAGACGGTATCGAGAAGGTCTCCTGGGTCGACGATGCCGAAGACATGGCGGTGCCCAAGGAGTTCTGGTCCTCGGGGCTGCAGGACACGTACTTCGCCGGTGACACCACTTTCTTCCAAGTGAGCTTCACGAACTCCCCCAACGACCCCCTCACCCGCCAAGCCGTCGAGGAGATGAGGAAGGTCCTGGAGGGCAGGGAGGTCTACATCGCCGGCGTCGAGCAGTTGGAGCTCGAAGACGTCATAAACGCCGACCGCACCAAGTTCGCCGTCGCCGCCCTCGTGCTCGTGGCGATAGTGCTCGTGGCGACGATACCCTCGGTGATAGTGCCCATACTCTTCGTCCTCACGATAAGCGCGGCCGTCCTCTACAACCTGGGGATGGCCTACTACTTGAACCAGGAGATGTCCTACCTGACCGGAGTTATCGTCTTCGCGTTGCAGTTCGCGGTCACGATGGACTACGCGCTCTTCCTCTACCACCGTTACGAGCAGGAGCGTGCGAACCACGACAACGACGAAGCGATGGCGGTCGCCATCACGACGACGTTCAAGTCGGTCATCTCGGCAGCGGCGACGACCACTGCGGGATTCCTCGCGCTCACCGCGATGCAGCTCGGCTTCGGCTGGGACATGGGCATCGCGCTCGCGCGCGGGGTGGTCATCACCGTCATCGCCGTGCTCACGATATTGCCCGCGCTCCTACTCACCTTCGACGGGGTCATCCGCCGCTTCGCCCACAAGGTCCATCTGCCTGACTTCCATTCGCTCGGTGGCTGGCTCGCGCGCCATGCAGGCGTCATGACGATCGTCTTCGCGCTCCTCTTCATCCCCGCGCTCTGGGGTTACAGCCAGGTCGTCATGAACTACAACCTGGACGAGTCGCTTCCCGCCGACCTGCCCTCGATGCAGGCGGCCGACAAATTAGCCGATGAGTTCGGGCGCTACCAGACGTTCTTCATCATCGTGGAGGACACGGGCGACATGCGCGACATCGACGCGCTTGCCCAACGTGTGGACGACCTGGAAGGCGTGACGGAGGTCTTCGCCTACACCGAGTTCGTCGACCCCCTCATCCCCGAGGAGTTCGTTCCGGCCGAGGCGCGCGAGAACTTCTTCAAGGACGGTTACACCTACATAAGCGCCGACGTCGACTACGAGTTCAACGACCCGCGCACGCTCGACCTGCTCCAGCAGATGCGCGAAGTGGCGAAGGGATATCCAGGGGCGGCGTACGTGACAGGCGAGAGCGTGCTCTTCAACGACATGGAGGAGTTGTCGAAGGACGACGTCAACCGCGTCAACGTCATCTCCATCATCGCCATAGCCATCATCGTGGCCATCGCGTTCAAGTCCCTCACCATGCCGTTAGTGCTGTTAGGTGTCATCCAGTTGGCCATCCTGTTCAACGAGGGCGTATCGGGGTGGATGGGCACGGAGATACAGTTTATCGCGATACTGGCGATAGGTGCCATCCAGCTCGGGGCGACCGTCGACTACGCCATCGTCCTCACGACACGTTACGAGGAGGAGTTGGGGAAGCGTGGCGACCGTGAGAGTGCCATGCGCGAGGCGCTCGGTGGTGCCGCTCCCTCCATCCTGACGAGCGCGGCCACCATGTTCGCTGCCACTATCGGCATCGTCTTCCTCTCCAGCGTCACGACAATCACCGACCTCACGATGCTGATCGCCCGTGGAGCCGTCATCAGCTTCTTCGTGGTGGTCTTCCTCTTGCCGCCACTGCTCGTCGTGGGTCAGCCGATCTACGAGAGGACCGGGTTGGGTTGGCCCAAGGCCTTGAAGAGGTCCAAGGGTACGAAGGGTCTTGAGGACTCCGAGACCCCCGGTCCATCTGTCGGTCTGTCCACTGACCCGTCCGAACCGTCAGCAGAGTATCGTGGAGAACCAGGAAAGAAGAGTTGATCCCATGAGCAAGCGAACCGTCCGCCGTGCCCGCCGCATCATCGCCAGCCTCACGCTCGCGGTGTTCGTGAGCGCCTCGATCATCGCGGTCGCAGGCAGCAGCCCGGAGGCGGTCGAGGGTGCCGTCTCCGACGACGAGACCGTCTACGTGGTCTGCGATGCCTCCGGTGGCGTGGAGGACGTCGTGGTCGTGGACTGGCTGAGGGTGGAGGGCGAAGGCGAGACCGTCGTCACCGACCACGGGGACGTCACGAACGCCGAGGCCATCAAGGAAGAGGTGGAGCCGTCCATAGAAGGCGACAAGATATCGTGGACCCTCGACGTGGACGGCAGGAAGGACTTCTTCTACCGGGCCGAGACCGACAAGGAGCTCCCGCTCGAGGTGGAAGTGACCTACAGACTCGACGGACGTGAGGTGGCACCGGACGAGGTCGCGGGAGCGACGGGCCATCTCGAGATCGAGATAGAGGTCACCAACCGCCTGAAGGTCACCGAGGACGTGACTTACAAGGACGGCAACGGCTCTACCAAGACCGAGGAGGTCGAGTACTGGGTCCCGATGCTCGTGCCCGTGATGATCGACATCGACGGCACCAGGTTCTCAGACATCGAGGCCGACCCGGACATCGTGAGCGTGACCGGTTCCACCAAGAGTTACACGTTCATGGCGTTCCCACAGCCGGACGCCACCGTCACCATGGAGATGGACGGCGAGGACATCGCCATAAAGCAGATGGTCGTCTCGGCGTTCCCGCAGATGGCCGGCTCTCCCGATTTCTCGGTCGTGGACCAGATGGAGGAGATGCGCACAGGAGTCGATGGGCTCGCGATGTTGACCTCGGGTCAGATGGAGGTCCTCACGATGCTCGTCGACGAACTCGATCCCGAGCAGTACGCCGACGTCGCCGAGAAACTCGGCATGTTCGACGAGATGATCGAAGGCGTGTCTGAGATGTCGGATGGCGCCGACGGCCTGGTGATGCTCGTCGACGGGCAGATACAGTACCTCGACGGTGTCATCGCGGGGATGGAACAGGAAGACTACGACGCCATGGCCCAGCTCCCCTCGGCTCTGGCCACGATGACGGCACAGATCGAGGCGACCAAGACGGGCCTGGATGGCGTGATCACCCTGCTCGACGGCCAGCGCGCGTTCCTCGATGGCATCTCTCTCTCGAACGCTGGCATCGAGGCGCAGACGCGTGCGTACGGTCTTGCCACCGGAGATGCCACGGTCACGGCCATAGCCGACAGTCTCGCCGGCCAACAAGCCATGATCGACGCGTTGCGCTCCGGTGACGCAGGACTGGGCCTGCCCTACGGCCTCGACTACACGAGCGCGCAGCTCCACGGCATCTCCAATGGTCTCGGGCAGATCGCATCGGCGATGGCCACCATCACCGCACAGGCCCAGCCTCTCGAGGACTTCCCGGCACAGATGGATGCGCTCAAGGACTCGCTCGTGGTACTGCGTGACGGCGGCGTGGTGGCGGGTCAGCCGTTGCCCGGGCTCGTGGAGACCAAGGCGGGTCTGGAGGGCATAGCCGCCGGACTGGCCGAGATGGAGGCACAACTCACCGAGAGCGCTGACGACTTCGAGATGCTTGCGGAACTGCCCGCCTCCCTCACCGAACTCCAGGACACGCTCCTCGCGCTGCGTGACGGCGGGACGGTCCAGGGTCTGGAGCTCCCGGGTCTTTCGA
The DNA here is from genome assembly GCA_964456355.1 of uncultured Eubacteriales bacterium. GTDB lineage: Bacteria > Actinomycetota > Coriobacteriia > Anaerosomatales > CAYWAF01 > CAYWAF01. The sequence goes on from CAYWAF010000035.1 coordinate 6,520, forward strand.
CCACGAAAGAAGGACTCGACCAGATGTCGGTCGGCATCGTGGAGGGCCTGGGCGAGGCGAACCTGGGCGAGGCGACCGTCGATGCGATGGAGAAGACCGCAGACGAGTACGACACGTTCCTGGGTAAGCCGGACACCGTCGAGACCTCCGACGTCCGCTTCCTCTATAAGATGACCGCTATCGGCGAGTAGCGACAGGGCTCGTCAGAACTCGGCGCGCATGCCGAACTGGTAGATGTCGTCGTCTGCCCACGAGGACGGCTCCGGCATCTCCTCCGTTCCGCCGAACGTGGCCCAGGTCTCACCGTCTTCGTTGTGGTCCATGCCGGTGATGTCCTGCTCGGTACCGACGTCCTCTTGCTCCCAGGTGTCTCCCTGGTCTGTGCTCTGATAGAACGCTCCAGCGTCGCCACCCGCATAGACAGCGGAGTTGGTCACCACCGCGCTCCAATCCACCGGCGGCGCCACCTCGACTATCTCGAAGTCCTTTCCGTTGCTCGAGCGATAGATGTAGCCCTTGCCGACCAACCATACGTAGCCGTCATCGCCTACCGCCACGTCGGTCGGCGGTGCGATGGCATCTACCACCTTGGTCCACGTCTTCCCGCCGTCCGTGGTCGCGTAGAGTCCGTCGTCCGTCGTGAAGTAGGCCTTCGAGGCGTCGACGACGGCCACCGAGGTTATCCATCCTTCAGTGATGCCTGCGGCCTGCTGTACCCACGTCTTCCCGCCGTCTTCCGTGCGGTAGAGCGCGCCGAAGTTGCCTGCTGCATAACCCACGTTCGAGTCTGCGAAACGGACGGTGCTCATGCAGGGGACCGGCAGATCGACGGCAACCCACGTCTTCCCGCCGTCTTCTGTCTTGACGAAGGCGCCGTTGGAGCCCGCCGCGAAACCGGTCGTCTCGTCTATGAACCAGATGGCATCCAGGTCCTCGGTGGTGCCGGAATCCTTCTTCTCCACCGTCTTGCCACTGTCCGTGGTGTGATAGATGCTCCCCGCGTCACCGACGAACCATGCTTCGCCTGCGCCGGGGGAGTAGACGGCGTTGAGGGCGTTGTCATCGCCGGTCCGACCGAGGCTCCACGAAGACTCCTTCGTATCGGTCTCGGTCTTGGTCTCGGTGTCCTCGCTCTCGTTGGAGCAGATGCATCCGAAGAGGAGGAGGAGCAGCAATATGACGAGTATCGGGAGGATGCGTCTTTTGCGGCTACGGACAGTGGCGTGTTCCATGGTATCTCCCCTCTGTCGGCTCGAGGACATCATAAATAAAAACAACCGTATCTTGCATCCGCGGGTGTTGTCTGGTGCGGTCGCGTGGTATATAGTTCGATAGTCATCGAATCAAGCAGGTGGTGGTGTTGGCGGTCACGCAGACAGGTCTTTCGGAGGAGCAACTCGACCGTGCGCTCAAAGCGCTCGCATCTTCGCAACGCCGTGAGATCATCCGGACGATCAGCGAATGCACGCCGGACCGCGGCAAGTCGTGTTGTGCCGCGGACGAGGTGTGTGCCTGCAAGATATCGGAGCGGCTGGGGCTCGCTCCGTCCACCATCTCGCACCACATGGCGATATTGCGCGACGCCGGTCTCGTGAGTGCGCGCAAGGACGGGACGTGGGTCTATTACACCCTCGACCGTGAAACGCTACGTGCCGTGGCGGACTCGCTCGGCGATATCTGAGGGTTGCAGGCTGTCCGGCAGGGGCCTCGTGCATCCGTATAGTTCGATGCTGGTCGAAATATGAAGAGTCGGAGAGAGGAGATCGAGAAGATGCTCATCAAGATCCTGGGTTCGGGTTGTGCGAACTGCCAGAGACTCGAGGAGGTGGTCCTCGAGGCCGTCGAGACACTCGGCATCGATGTACAGGTGGAGAAGGTCACCGAGTATCCCGAGATCATGGCTTACGGCGTCATGTCCACTCCCGGCCTGGTCGTGGACGAGGAGTTGAGACTTGCCGGTCGTCTGCCCTCCCTCGACGAGGTCAAGTCGATCCTGCAGCGATGAGCATGAGACGCATGACCCCGGCATTCGTTTCCCACCGCAGGGCGAGATAGCTCGATGGACGTCTTCGCGCCCCTCCAGTGGCTCGCCGAGTACGTCACGTACGAACTCATAGGACTTCCCGTCGACAGTCGGCTCGGCGCTGCGGTCGCGTTCTTCCTCTACGACGTCCCCAAGATACTCATCCTGCTCGCCGTCATCATCTTCTTCGTGGCGATCGTCCGTTCGTTCTTCCCGCCGGAGAAGACCCGCAAGTATCTCTCGCACTCCAAGGAGTACGTCGGTAACGTGCTCGCGGCCCTCCTCGGTGTGGTCACGCCGTTCTGTTCGTGCTCGGCGGTGCCGCTGTTCATCGGCTTCGTGGAGGCCGGCATCCCGCTGGGTGTCACCTTCTCTTTCCTGATAGCCAGTCCGATGGTCAACGAGGTAGCACTCGTGTTGCTGTTGGGCATGTTCGGCTGGGAGGTGGCGGCACTCTACCTGGTGTCAGGTCTCACGGTGGCCATCGTGGGCGGCATCATCTTAGGCAGGTTCGGGCTGGAGGACCAGATCGAGGAGTACGTGCTCCAGATCCGCATGGGCGAGGCGGAGGTCCCCACGATGGACTGGCCTGCCCGCTTCACCTACGCGCGAGGTTACGTCTCCGAGATCGTCGGCAAAGTGTGGCTCTACGTCGTGATCGGCATCGCCATCGGCGCCTTCATGCACGGCTATATCCCTGCCGACGCGTTGGCGGAGTATGCAGGTCCGGGCAATCCTCTCGCGGTCCCGATAGCCGTGGCGATGGGCATACCGCTCTACAGCAACGCTGCCGGCATCATCCCGATCGTGAGCGTGCTCGTCGACAAGGGCGTGGCGATGGGGACGGTGCTCGCCTTCATGATGGCCGTCACCGCGCTCTCAATACCGGAGTTCGTCATCTTGCGCAAGGTGATGAAGCCCAGGCTCATCGCGATCTTCATAGCGATAAGTTTCGTGACCATCACGTTCACCGGCTACCTCTTCAACTGGGCCATCCCCGTCCTGTCGTGAGCGGGAGTGCGAAGCGTCCGGCGCCTCGATCCTTTCGGATGTCTCAGTCCTGCTTGCTGAAGAGCAGCACCGCAGGGATGAGGAAAGCGACGAACACCACGGACATGATGGCTATGTCCACGTGCAGAGGTGCGATGCTGATCGCCTCTATCGCCTTCGCGGGCACGGACTCGGAGAGAGTCACCTGGCGCAAGGCGTCCACTCCGTAGGTGACGGGGTCGAGTTTGGCCAGTATCTCCATCCACAGCGGTATGTCTGTGAGGGGGAAGAACGCGCCGGACAGGAAGAGCATCGGCATCAACAGGAACTGCATTATCACCTGGAAGCCCTCGGTGCTCTTCTGGCGTGCGGCCAGCAGGATCCCGAACGCGGTCATCATCGCGGCCGTGAGCAGCATGATCAGGAGCAGCCACACGACTTGGACCAGCGTCAGCTTGATGCCTATCATCGGTGCCAAGATCAGGATGATGGCCCCCTGGAACGTGGCCACGCTCGCACCGCCTGCGACCTTGCCGAAGGCCACGGACGTGCGCGAGACGGGGGCGACGAGGACCTCTTTGAGGAAGCCGAACTCCCTGTCCCATACGATGGACATCGCGCTGAAGACCGCGGTGAACAGCACGGACATGCCGATGATCCCCGGGTACATGAACTGCTTGAAGTCGAAGGCGCCCCCGCCGAGCCCCGACATGGCCGAGGCGATCCCGCCTCCGAAGATGAACAGGAAGAGCAACGGCTGACCCAGAGAGCCGATGATGCGCGCCTTGTCCGTGAAGAAGCGCAGGATGTCCCGATACCAGACGGTGAAGGCTCCTTTGAGGTCTCTTCTTATCGTGTCCTTCAGCATGGGCGCTCCTAGCGGCGTCTGCCGTGTCCGAAGCCGTGGCGCTTCATCTTCTCCCGGTCGCTGGCCTCTTCTTCGCGGATGGTGCGGCCGGTCAGTTTGATGAAGACGTCCTCGATCGTCGGGCGGGAGAGCGAGACGGACAGCAGTTCGATGCCGGACGAAGGGTCGAAAGCAGCACTCAGCCGCGGGATGAGACGGTCTCCATGGTCGGTCTCGACGACGAGGGTGCCATCGGGGCCGGGACGTGACTGGAGCCCCAGCCGCTCGTTGACGATCCGTGCGGCCTTCTCGTTGTCCGAGGTCGAGTAGGTGACCAGGTCGCCGCCGACCAGCGATTTGAGTCCGGTCGGGGTGTCGAGGGCGATTATCTTCCCGTGGTCTATTATCGCTATCCGATCGCAGTGCTCGGCCTCGTCCATGTAGTGGGTGGTGAGGAAGAGCGTGGTCTTCTCGCTCTCGCGCACGCGGTTGAGATAGTCCCAGATGTGCCAGCGCGTCTGTGGGTCCAGCCCTATGGTGGGCTCGTCCAAGAAGAGCACGTGCGGACGGTGCAGCAGGCCACGCGCGATCTCGAGGCGCCGCTTCATCCCCCCGGAGTAGTTGCCGACCTTCTCGCCTGCCTTCTCGGTCAGGTCCACCATCGCGAGCAACTCCCTGGAGCGCTCCTCGAAAAGAGAGCGCTCCTGGTCGTAGAGCAGGGAGTGGAAACGGAGGTTCTGCATCCCGGTCAAGCGGTCGTCCAGGGTGGGGTCCTGGAAGATGAGCCCTATCGAACTGCGGACGGCGTTGCGGTCCTTGCGGATGTCGAAGCCATTGACGGTGGCAGTACCCAAGGTCGGTTTCAAGAGGGTGCAGAGCATGTTGATGGTGGTCGTCTTGCCCGCCCCGTTCGGGCCGAGGAATCCGAACAGCTCACCCTTGCGTACATCGAAGGTGACTTCATCTACAGCGGTGAAATCGCCGAAACGGCGTGTCAGGGAATCGACATGGATGACGGAACCGTTGCTCACATTTCTCTTTCTGCTGTCATGAGATACGGGCATGGCTCAAGCATAGAGCACTATGTCGAGATGCGGGAGTGTGCGGAATGCTCTTATAAAGACTATCGAGAGGGGTTGATTCTACAAATATATCGTATTATCTATATATAGCGATATTCAGTTACCGAGGAGAGCAGTATGGACTACACCCGAGCCGCGCATCTTCTCAAAGCTCTTGCTCACCCCTTGCGGTTGAAGATGGTAGAGATGCTGCTGGATGACGAATGTTGCGTGACTGACGTGACGAATGCACTGGGAATACCTCAATCTACTTCCTCACAACATCTGGCGGTTCTGAAGAACGCCGGCATCGTCTTTCCGCAGAAGTACGGTTCGAAGACCTGCTACATAGTGCACAACGAAACGGTGAAAGAGATTATAGATTGTCTTCAGGAGGAACGTGGATGAAAACCCTGATCATCTTTAACCGACAGCCGTATGACAATACAGATGTGACATGGAACGGCCTCAGGTTAGCCGACAAGCTACTCGACACCGGAGAGACGGTACAGATATTTCTGATGAACGATGCAGTCGATCTGGCTCGCGACGTATGTAGGCCTCCCGATGGATATGATCAGGACTTGTCCGAGATGCTTAGGGGGCTGATCGAGAGGGATGTGGAGGTCAAGGTGTGTGGCACCTGCATGGTCCGCTGTGGAATCCATAAGAACCACCCCTATTTCGAAGGTGCCACTCGGTCGACAATGCCAGAGTTGGCTGATTGGGTCGTTAACAGCGACAGAGTGATCACCTTCTGATATTGCTTAACGAACGTCCCGGACAAGCGATGTGTTTTCCCTCGCGAGTCCCATGTTTCTCCTGTGCTATTGCTGCAAAGAGGGAATCTACAGATAGAGCAATGGTACGTTGGTTCGAGGATAGCCGTATCCGGCATGAAGAGAGAGGCGAGGGAGATGGACCTGTTCGGACTCAAGGAACACGATGCGCGTCACGATGAGGTCGAGCGTCAGTTGCGCCGGCTGATTGAGCAAGTCGCCCAGCTCAGCATAGACCTGGGAGTGACCAGGACGGAGTTGCGCAAACTCGAGATGAAGGTCGACGGCAAAGTGGACAAGGCCGAGTTGGACCCCTCCATCATCGCGCTGAACGAAAGCATCAAAGCCGCCAAGGTCAAGCTCTCAGAGGTCAAAGCCGCGGCTGATGAGCAATGGGCCGGCCTTCTCGACGGTCTGTCCGAATCGCTGGAGACGATGCGCCAGCGCTCATCGGAGGAGGTCGACGAGGAAGAAGGCGCCTCAGAGAATACTGACGAGGGCTGAGGCTCTAGCGCTATCTTCTGGCTCTGCGCCCTCTTTTGGCATGGGTCTTCTTGGCGTGCTTGTGCTTCTTCTCCAGGCGGATGGTCTCGCTGACGGACGGCTCGAAGTCATCGTTGCCGAGGAAGGTGGCACGGTACTCACGCTTTGGACGTCTGCGGACCGATAGGTCGGCCACTCCGCTGTCGTCCAGGTCGACCTGACCCAGCGTGCGCCAGCCTTTCTTGGTGCCCTCCTCGAAGAGGACAGCGCCTGTCGGGGTGCCGGCGCCCGGGTCTGTGGCACTCACCTCGGCATGCAGGGTGATCATCCTGTGATGCCTGCGGTGAGACGGGAACACGAAGCTCAGTTCCGTGACGGTCTCGGTGGGTTCTGTCACCAGGTCCAGCGTCGCCGAGGCCGCTCCACCCGCAGAAGCCGAACGGACACTCGAGCCACCCTCGGAGACGCTCGCAGCAGCGGTGGTCTGGTCGAGCGCGACCACCTCAAGCGAGACGCTCGTCGCGGTGGTGTCGGTAGAGCCCAGGTCGACCTTCCATGCCACGTCAGTACTGCCCTCGCCTGACGTGATGGTCGCTTTGCGCCAGGACTGTTCGTCCTCCATGCGGTAGAAGATGGAAGAGATCGCAGCAGGATACTTCGAGCGGACGCTGATCGCCGTGCCCGTCGCGAAGTAACGGTCACCTTCGATGGAGACCTTCGGATCTATCGTGACCGCGACCGGCTCTTCTGCAGCGAATGCCTCGTCGACCTCGAATGCGTTCATCGCGACCGGAGCGAGCGGCTCGTCGATGACGCTGACGTTGTCCGAGCCCCAGTTGGCAGCGTACGTCTTGTGGGGCGAGGTGCCTTCGTCGGCGGCTATCGCGTACGGACGGTATCCGGTCGTCACGTTGGTCACGGACAGCGTGCTGTCTATGATCGAGACACTCCCGCTGCCGTAGTTGGTCACGAACGCTTTGGAGTCGCCTGCATCGAAGACGATGCCCCACGGTTTGGTGCCTACGGTGAGCGTCGAGATCACGCTGAAGTCAGAGGTCCGTATCACGTTCACAGTGCCGTCGTTGTAGTTGCCGACGAACACCCGTCCGTTGGCCTCGTCCACTGCGATGCCTATGGGCTTGTCGCCGACCGAGACCGTGGCCGTGACCGTGTCGCTGTCGTCTATCACGTAGACGGCGTCGCTGTCCTCGCAGGTCACGTATGCATAGCCGGTGGTCGTGTCCACGGCTATCGCTTTCGGCTTGACTCCTACACTCACCGTGGCCGTGACCGTGTCGCTCGAGCCGTCGATGATGCTCACGGTGTTCGAGTCCTTGTTGGCGACGTAGATGCGCGTCCTCGGCACGCTCGAGAAGATGCCGAGCGCTCTGGGTTTCGAGCCCACGGCGATGGTCGTTATCGGAGCGTAGGTCTCAGCGTTGAAGACCGAGACGTTGGCAGCCCCATAGTCGGCCACGTACAGCTTGGGTGTCGTCCCTGATGGGTCGAGGGCGAGCGCTCGCGGTCCACCTGCATGCACTCCGTTGCTCGTGATGGTGGCGCTTGCCGCGTTCGAGGTCTCGTCGATCACCGTGACCTCGTTGGACCAGAACTCGGCGACATACGCCCGAGCAGGCGAGGCCACGGGGTTGGCCACCACCGCGATAGGTATACTCCAGCTCCCCGTGTCCACGGTCGAAGTCACCACATCCGAGGTGCCGTCGATGACCGAGACGGAGTTGCCGTAGTAGTTGGCGACATAGATCCGATGGCTGAACGGGTTCACACCGACGGCCACAGGCGCGTTGCCGACCGTGATGCTCGCTATCACCGTGTCCGACGAGAAGACCAGTGCAGGCAGACCTATCAGCAGTATGAGCAGGGTGGTCGTAAGGACGAAAAGGAGACGGAAGCGGCGGCTGTGTGTCGCCGTCGGGAGATGGATATCCATGGCGAGCACTTCCCTCATAGAGTCATGCAGTTACGCTATGTGTAACGAATATATACCCGCTCCCGTTGCGGGATAGTGACCACCATCACTCAGGTGTAGAAGTAACCCGTGCCGCTCGAAAGGCTGGAGATACGGCGGGCGATGCCGGATACATCTTCGCCGTGAGTCTGAGGCAGACACCCTCCGATGTCGCTTTGACTGCCGAGCAGTAATGGAGCGGCGCTTTAGGCGCGGGGAAATCGCAGGTATCGAGGGTCTCTGTGTCACGAAAGACTTGCACGCCGACTGGAGCGCAGTCCATGTGGAGAAGGAGATGCAGCACCCCGGCGAGTCCGGGGAGGGGGGGGGTGGGCCCCAGTCCTCTCCCGATGTATCCAGGCTGGCCTTGGGGTGCGGATTGATATCGTCGTCAGCCTGCACCATGAGTGCTCCAGAGGATGAGATGGGATAGTAATATCAGTTTTCCTGAAATGTATGATGGTAAGTGCTTACATTCATGCAACAGAGGACTTGTGCTGACGAGTCACATGGTCGTGCCGCTATCCATGTGTCCTCGTCGGACAGGGCGGCTCTCTCTAACTGCATACGCCTCATGGTAGACATAGGCGTAGTCAGCCAGGACGTGCGTGATGAGGTCAAGCAGGTGCTTAGGTAGATGAGAGCGTT